>NZ_LZHJ01000023.1:0-83959 GCF_001690815.1 Gilliamella sp. GillExp13
GATATAAGCTGGTCTTATTGCTGATTTAAAACTTGTAAAATCGGTATGTGGAAGATTAAGATCATAAGAATAAACATCATTTCCTGAAGTTAAAGCCAAAGCATGGGCAACAATGATATTATCGCTTAAATAAGCTTCACCTTCCGATACAAAACGATAAGCTTTACCACCAGTATGTGTACCTATATAGTCATTATCCGAATTACTGGCAAACTCTGGGTTATTAGTATTAATGTTAGCCAACTGTGATGCAACAGAATTGGTTGCTGTCTGTAATGTAAACTGATTAAATCCGCCAAAAAATTCATTTTGACGCAAAACAAGGCTACCAAGCCAAGCATTTTTAACAGATATACTATTTTGAATTTTAGATTTATTTGGTGCTGAATAACGAGCATTTAAACCAAGCGTTGCATTTTGCCATAATGGGATATCACGATAGCGAATTTCTAGTTCGTTTAAATCAACTTCTTCCTTTTTGTATTGGTCAATTTTATTTACTTTACTATCATCAGTACTAATTATTTCTTTTTTATTTTTCACATTTACATCTGCTCTAACTAATGATAAATCAAGAGCACCGACACCGACTTTAAGATTTTCAATACCAATACCTCCACCTGCTGGCGTTTTTTGTGTTTTCCAATCAAGCATTTGTATTTCATTATAAGGCAAAGAATGTTTACCCACCCATAATTTCGCATCAGGGAAACGTGGCACAAATCCTTTTGTTTCTAAATATATATCTGAAAATTGCATAATATTGTCATCTTGCGTATTAAATAAACCCGCAGCTTTATTTGTTGCCACGTTTCCATCAATCATAACAATTGCATCAACTCGCCTTCCATCTTGATCATAGACTTTTTGCTTAAAGATAAGATCATACCAACCACCATATTCATTACCAAATCGACCTAATGCACCTTCAGCATAATTTTTAGGTTTACCATTGCTTGAAGTTGACCAACCACCACGGAAGTAACCATTATAAGAAAATCCTATTTCTTCTTTAATATAATCTTTAAATTCAGCTAAAGTAAATGAAGTCTTTTCTGGATGATTGCTGTCTTGCATAGTATCGGTTTTTGGTGTACTAACTAGTAAAATTTGATTATTATTTGCTTGTACAGGATTAACTGGAGGCTGTTGCTTTGTAATTGCTACATTTTGACTATTTTTAAGCGCTTTTTTCTGATTATTTATAATAATTTGTTGTTTTTGAAGATTATTATTTAATTTAGCAAATTGCTTATTAGAATCAATTACTTGCTTTTTCAAATCATTAGACTCTTGACTAAGAACTAATAACTTTTGCTCTAATAACGCAATTCTTGCTTCTAGCTCATCTTGAGTCGCTGCCATCGCATTGGGTAAATAACACAAACCTAGCATAGTCATTAAAACAACTCGTTTTGGTTTGATTTTATATACTATTTTTTTGAAAATTTCATTTCTTTTCCCCCCCTTAAACTTATTATTAAAAAATAATTAAAAATCTTTTAAATTTCAGACAAAAAAAAACCTAAAAAATAGTCATAACTATTTTTTAGGTTTTGCCCGCTATAAATCGGTAACAATCCAATACCTTTTACTAGGTAGTTTAAATATAACCAATAAAAGCGACTATTCAAAAACTAAACACTAATATTGTGATAGATATCACATTAAAAATTATCATTTTATATACAGCATTAGTAAATATATTTCCTCTCGACTCACAATTTTTAATTAACAAAAATCGATAAAACTAGATTTAATATTTTATGTATACGATTACATAAATGTTAACAAGATCACCGTATTTAATTACAGGCTCCCTATAATAATTAGTAAATAAATCGGTGATAGTAACAATAATCAGAGTAAAATGGAGAACATATGAATCCTTCTTTCAATGAAATTATAAGCCGGCACGATTGGAATAATTTATCTGTTTTAAGTATTAATAAACTCGATACCCCTCCAAAATTTCATAGTTGGCGAAATAAACAACAAGCTAAAAATAATAGTGATTCAGATTCTATAATATAGTTAATATGGTAATTGGTTTTTTAGTTATTTTACAAGTCCCAAGCAAGTTCCAGAGTTATGGTTACAAAAGGAACTTGATGCAACTACAATTGAGGTACCATCTAACTGGCTGTTGAAGGATATGATGTGCCAGTTTATACTAATATACGTTATCCTTTTCCATATAACCCGCCTTATGTACCAGATGAAAATCCAACAGGATGTTATTCACGATATTTTTCTGTGACTAAAGGTGATACACGGATTATATTTGATGGGGTTAGCTCTGCATTTCATCTTTGGTGTAATGGACAATGGGTTGATTATTCGCAAGATAGTAGAATTTCAGCAGAATTTGATCTAACGCCTTTTTTGAAAGTCGGTAAAAACCGCATAGCAGTATTAGTCTTAAAATGGTGTGATGGCAATTATCTTGAAGATCAAGATATGTGGCGATTGAGTGGTATTTTCCGAAATGTTTCCCTACTGAATAAACCTAAATCCCACTTAAGTGATATTCATATTGATACTTTACTTGACGATTGTTATCAAAATGCAACTTTATCTCTGCAGGCCGATATTCAGCATGATGGAAACATAGATTTATTGGATGTAGGTATTGAACTATGGCAACAAAATAAGTTAGTTGTCGAGCATATGCAATCAATCGGCTTACCTTTTGTTGACGAAAAAGGAGGATACACTGACCGTTTACGTTTTCAAATACCAGTTACTAAACCACAGTTATGGAGTGCTGAAACCCCAAACCTTTATCGAATTGTTGTTAGTTTATATCACAAAAAAACAGGATTAATTGAATCAGAAGCTTATAACGTTGGATTTAGGACTATTGAAATTAAACATGGACAACTATGCTTAAATGGTAAACCACTATTAATTAAAGGCACAAATCGCCATGAGTTCTATCCTGATTTGGGATATGCATTGACCGAAGAAGCAATGTTGCATGATATCAAATTGATTAAACAACATAATTTTAATGCTGTGAGGTGTAGTCATTATCCTAATGATCCTCGTTGGTATGATCTTTGTGATCTATATGGACTATATTTAGTTGATGAAGCCAATATCGAATCACATGGTATGTTTCCTATGTCTCGTTTGTCGGCCGATCCTAGATGGCTTGCAGCTTATAGTGAACGTGTAACGCGAATGGTTCAGCGCGATCGTAATCACCCTTCTATTATTATTTGGTCGTTAAGAAATGAATCGGGACATGGGTCGAACCATGATGCACTTTATGCTTGGATTAAAAGTAACGATCCAACTCGTCCTGTGCAATATGAAGGCGGTGGCGCAAACACTACTGCCACTGACATTATTTGTCCTATGTATGCCCGCGTTGAGCAAGATCAACCACACCCTAACGTTGCCAAATGGGCAATAAAAAAATGGATTTCATTACCAAATGAAAATCGCCCACTTATTTTGTGTGAATATGCCCATGCAATGGGTAATAGCCTAGGTGCATTTTATAAATACTGGCAAGCGTTCAGACAATATCCTAGGCTACAAGGTGGGTTTATTTGGGAATGGGCTGATCATGGGATACGCTGTTCTACACCTTCTGGCGATAATTATTGGGCTTTTGGTGAGGCTTATCATGATAGGCAATTTTGCTTGGATGGATTAGTCTTTCCTGATAGAACTTCTCACCCAAGTTTGATTGAAGCCAAAAAGGTACAACAGCCATTCCAATTTAAGCTAATTAGTCAAAGACCGTTGGTTATTGATATTACAAGCGAATATCTATTTCACCATGCAAATAATGAAACTTTATATTGGGAATTATTATTTAATGGAAAAAAATATCAAAAAGGAAAAATTAAGCTTAATATTAAACCCAATAGTTCATTACAAATAACTTTACTTAACGATATAGCAAATGATTTAAATTGTGAAGACTTACATTTATCAGTTCGTGTTATTCAAAACAAGGCTACACCATGGTCACAAGCTGGTTATATTGTTGCATGGGAACAATGGAAATTAGCTAATTCTTATATTCCTTCATTAGCTTTTTGCCAAGCAAAAAATAAACTAAAATGGACCGAAACTAAATATGATTACATTATTAATTACAAAAACCAAAGTTGGCTATTTAATAAAAAAACAGGGCTGCTTTACCAATGGACAAAAGGTAATAAACCATTATTAGCTTCACCTTTTGCTGATCAGTTTGTTCGTGCACCTATTGATAATGATATTGGTATTAGTGGCGATTTTGATAGTAATAATAATCCATTCGCTTGGGTTGAGCAGTGGAAAGCCTCTGGTTATTACGATCTAACCCACTAATGTTTAGGTATGCATCTTACACAATCAACAGATAAGATTGTGATCGAAGCACTGCATGGATATTTGTTCAAAAACAAAAAAGTAATTCAAACTAAATGGCAATACGAGTTCGATCAAGAAGGCAAATTCACTTTATCTGTGCAAGTTGATATTGCTAACGATATGCCCGCACCCGCGAGAGTCGGTTTATGTTATCATAATGAAACAGATTCCTAAAAAAGTAAAATGGCTTGGCTTAGGACCTCATGAAAATTATCCTGATCGAAAAACATCAGCTATTTTTGGTGATTGGTCGTTACCTTTTGCAGAACTTTATACACCTTATATTTATCCATGTGAAAATGGATTGCGTTGCGAGGTTAAAAGATTGCAACTTAATGAGATGATCATAACTGGACATCAGTTTAAATTTAACGTTAATCAATATGGGACAGAGCAATTAATAGAAAAAACTCATCGTCATTTATTAGAACCTAGGTCATGCGCTTATATAAGTATTGATGCTTATCATATGGGAATTGGTGGAGATGATTATTGGACACCAAATGTACATCATGAATTCTTACTGACAGATAAACACTATAGCTATCAGCTTATGTTTAAATGTTAAATAAGCCATCTAAAAATATGGCACCGTTTTGGGTGCCTTATTTTTATTCAATTGTATTTTTCGATATGGTTATTTCTTAATAATTGTTATATTCCATTTAACATTTCACCATCAAACAGCTTATCAAGTTCTTCGATAAATTCTTGCAGAGGTAGGTGATAAAAAATGCCTTGCTCGGGCATTCCTCGTAAAAAGAGATAGTATACCCCTCCAAAATGCGTTTGGTATTGGTAATTAGACAAACGTCCTTTTAAAAAACGATGCAATGCTAAACAGTAAAGTTGATATTGTAGGTCATAGCGATGATCGCACATCACTTTTTCAAGTGCTTCTTGGCTATAAGCATCAACACATTCACCTAACCAATTAGATTTATAATCAACCACATAATATTTCCCTTCAAATTTGAAGACTAAATCGATAAAGCCTCTTAGCATACCTTGTACCGACTCAAAATCTAATTCGGGACATAATCTTGATAAATGATCATATTGTTTACACAAACTATCTAATTGCTGACTAGTGACTGTTTTGCGTATAGGGAGATAGAATTGCAATTCGTTAATATGTTGCCCCATTAACACTTGCGATAATATTAAATTTGGATCATGCAGTTTTGTAGTCAATATCTGTTGCATCCAATTTGTTACTACGCTATTCCACTCTGTTTCTAAATTGAGCTTTTTTACCATCTGATTACATAATTCAACAAGATTATCTGATGTGATATCTTCCATAATGCTGTGCATTAATGTACCGACATATGCTCCTTTAGGAAAATGGTGGATATCATATTGTGTGTCGTTTGATTGTACTTTATCGGATTCGTATGGGGATTCGTCCCAGTCATTAATAAGATCAGGCTTATAAGCCAATACATTATGATTATGCTTTTGTAATTCAGTATAACTTGTGACCCGCCAACTGTCTGAGATATTACGCGAAAATACGTTAGCCGATAATGATTGATTTGGCAAAATTGGCGGAATATACTGTTCGCTCTCTATTGGTAATTGGATATCAATTAAATTAGCTATATTGGCAATTGATCTTAATTCACTTTTTAATAAATGATTAATAGCCGATTGGCTTTTTTTCAATGAAGCAAGTCCAATACTACAATGATAAACCGAGCGAGTCATTGCAACATATAATAGCCGCAAATCTTCAGCAAGTCGCTCTTTTTCTATCTGCTCTTTAATCTCATCAGACTGTAACCATGCATAAGTTGGCTGATAGTCATTATTTTTATCATGATAAAATTGGCTATCGGATGCACGATATATTGAAATAAATGGTAACCAAACAATCGGAAACTCTAATCCCTTTGATTTATGAATAGTAATAATCTTGACAAGGTTTTCATCACTTTCAAGGCGTTGCTGATGATTTTCTAAATTTGGATCTGGGTTAACAATTTGTTTTGTCAACCACCGAATTAAGGCGTGTGGACCATCTAACTCATTTGATGTTTCTTGAAGTAATTCACCTAAATGCATTAAGTTAGTTAATGTTCGTTCACCATCTTGGCGAACTAAGATGTTTTCAGCTAGATGCCGTTTTTTCATCATTCGGCGTAACATAACCAATACACCATAATATTGCCAAATTGCTTGATATTGTTTGAATTCTTCGATCAAACTTTCCCATTTATCTTGATCGTCAGTGATTTGTTCAAGGTCTGTCATGGTTTGACCTAATAGCGATGTCATTAATGCTAGCTTGAGCATTGTTTCGTTTTCTGGCATTAAAACAGCTTGCAATAGGCTCAATACATC
This sequence comes from Gilliamella sp. GillExp13, assembly GCF_001690815.1. Classification (NCBI taxonomy): domain Bacteria; kingdom Pseudomonadati; phylum Pseudomonadota; class Gammaproteobacteria; order Orbales; family Orbaceae; genus Gilliamella; species Gilliamella sp. GillExp13. The sequence goes on from NZ_LZHJ01000023.1 coordinate 6,721, forward strand.
TTTTGCTTCATTTGAAGAAAACACACTACTATTGTTTGACAAGTAGACACTTTTAACACCGCAATGAGTCAATTTTTGTTGGATAACTTCGGCTTCACACCCATTACGCACTAAGATTGCAATGTCAGCTGTAGTCACTGGACGTTGTTCGTTTTCGCTATCAATTAACATTGACGAATTAGACAGTAAAGTCACTATTTGGGTAGCACAACAACTAGCCATGTGTTCTTGATAATCAGAATTGGTTGCAATATCATCAGGCAGTAAGTAAGCAGCTAATGCCGATACTTTTTGGTTGTTAACTTGCAAAGACTTTTGCTGATTCCGTTTTGCCGCTTCCATGGGTAAAAAAGGAATATCATTAAATATAAATGGATTATCGCAATTAGAAAATAATTGGTTAACAGCTTTGACCATCGAAGCAGATGAACGATGGTTTACATCCATGGTAAAAGAATTTTCCCCTGTCGATTGTTTAGCTTTTAAGTAAGTGAATATATCTGCACCTCGAAAGCTGTAAATTGCTTGTTTTGGATCACCAATAAATAATAGACCTCGATCTAACTTTTTCCTGTCATAAATACGATCAAAAATTTGATACTGAGCAGGATCGGTATCCTGGAATTCATCAATTAAAGCAACACAATATTTTGAGGCTATACTTTGCGCCAATCGATCTCCTGCTTTTGCTTTTAGTGCACGATTTAGTTGCCAAATAAGATCGTCAAAGCTCATCTCGCCATTTTTGATTTTTTCGTTATAGAGCCATTTTTGAATTACACTGACGATATCCATTAAGATTTGGCTTCGTAGATCAAAAGGTTGTTTATATAGATCGTCAATTTGTTCAAAAAACGAATGATATGGAACACTTTTTCCTTCTTTCGTCTTTTCGATTAAAACTGATTGCTTAAATTTTTCAAGTTCGTTAGGTAATTCAAACGTTCGAGTTTCGCTGTTAGCCCATGCCGATACTTTAATTACCCAATTGGGTAGATTTCGACTACTATATGATTGTTTTCTGACACCTGATTGTATAATGATTTCAACTAATTTTTCAGACAAAGTTAACCAAGATTTTTTAATATTTTCAATTTTTTCATAACTTTGTTGGTAAAAAAACTTTATTGTTGTACTTATATCTAGGTTTACCTTGCCAGCATTGTTGAAATCTAACCCTAAATAAGGGGTGATGTCTTTTAGCAGTGCCGTTGGATCTTGCCATGTAGCAAGCACTAAATAAGCAAGTGGTTTATCAAGTGGTGTAAAATAGTGACGCCAAAAATCTTGGGTTACTCTTAATTTTAATTCATATTCATCAGAAATTAGCTTTTGCTCAAATAAAACACCCGATTCAAATGCATGGCTAGTTAGTATTCGTTGGCAAAAACTATGTATAGTATAAATAGCCGCATCATCCATTGACTGTTGAGCAATAGTAAGTTGCTGTACTGCAAATTTTCTATCATCAATTAATTCAATGAGTTGTTGATAAATAGGATCTTTATGATGTCCTTGTAATAGGCCTATTCGCAGTCCTTGAATATTTTGCCTTATCCTCGATCGAAGTTCTTTAGTTGCCGCTTTGGTAAAAGTCACAACCAGAATTTCGTTAACATTTAAAGGCCTTGGGTAACTATTTTGACCAATGCCCAATAATAATCTTAAGTAAATAAAGGCAAGAGAATAAGTTTTACCAGTTCCAGCCGATGCTTCAATTAAAGTTCGACCAGTTAGAGGTAAATCAAAAAGATTAAGTTTTTTTACTCCGCTTGATGATACCATTCAAAATTTCCTGCAGAGTTTGGTAATAAACTAATACAAGCTATTGAGGCAGTAGAAAACATAGGAGGAGCAACTTGCGGACATAGTTCATTAACTAAATATCCCACCAATGGCAAATGAGATACAATAATCACATTTTCAATCCCATCATTTAACAATATTGCTAATACGTCAGCAATATGAGATGGGCTACCACCAGGCACTAAAAATTGATTAGTTTCAACTTTTGCAACACTAACGTGTGATGATAATTCTGTTAATGTTTGTTGAGCTCGCAAATAAGGGCTAACCAAACCAATTTCAAATTGAAAATTTTGCTGTTTAAGCCATTTGCCAGCTTGATTTGACTGATTAATGCCATAATTTGTTAATGTTCTACTGGAATCCGATGAAGCAGAAAACCCTGCTTCACCATGTCTCATAATACAAACTTTCATCAATATTCAATTAACGTAATTTTAATTGGAAAATCATGCATTCTGCACCACAACAAAAGGTAAATTTTGCTGATAATTTAAAGCCATCGCTTATTTTATCAATATTGCTATTAATTTCACACGGATCTGTTGCGACATCATTTGCAGCTTGAGTCAAAGATGCTAACTTAGCTTGAGCTTCTGATTCTGTCGCAAAGATGTGTTCATATTCAGCGCTACAGTCTTCATTATCAATTATTGTACCAACATCCACACAACAACATGCTGGAGTTTCGTTTGCTTTGCATTTGTTTAAAGAATCTGCCATGCTTACCTCTAATTAACTGTTAATATTTGTAATAGTATACTCTTAATCATAACTTAGGGCAAAGCGCTAACTCTATTTTGTTATCTAGCTGAATATGATGCTGTATGTGACTACTAAACTATGTTGTTAGTTGAGATAAAAGGGATTAAAGATACCTCTGCCATTTGGCAGAGGTCAATACATTAGAATTTAGGCGCTGTTGGGCGACTACGCTTTTTTGAAAACGGTTTATCAGATGTATCTGATTTACTGTTTTTACGAGCTCGTTTAGTATCAGACGCTGCTCCACTGATTAAGCTCATTTTCATTGGTTGATTAAGTACTCTTACTTTTTCAAAATGTTTTAGTATGTCTTTTGGCATACCTTTTGGTAATTCAACTGTCGAATAAGTATCATAAAGCTTGATATTACCAATGTAACGACTGCTAATATCAGCTTCATTAGCAATTGCCCCCACAATATGACGAACTTCAATACCGTTCTCTTTACCAACTTCAATACGATACATATCCATATCACCAATATCCCGTCGTTCTCGACGTTTTGGGGATTCACGATTATCACCTCGTAAACGGCGTTCACCGCCACGATTATCCCGATCTCGCATTTCACGCGATGGTTGAAACACTGGATCTGGTGGCAAAATTAAAGGGCGTTCCCCTTGTGCTAATTTTAATAAAGCGGTTGCAATCGTTTCAAGATCGGCTCCACTATCAGCTTGTATTTGTGCTAATAACTTTTGGTACTCATCTAAATCACTACTCTCAAGCTGTTTCTGGACCTGCTCAGTAAATTTAGCTAAACGACGCTGTTCAAGTAGCTCTTTTGATGGCAACCCAACTTCTGGAATTGTTTTTTTGATAGTTTGCTCTATATTCTTAAGTAAACGACGTTCACGGCTATCAACAAATAAAATAGCACGACCAGCACGACCAGCGCGACCCGTTCGTCCAATACGATGAACATAAGATTCAGAATCTAACGTGATATCATAATTGATAACTAAGCTAATACGCTCAACATCCAAACCACGAGCAGCAACATCGGTTGCGATTAATATATCTAAACGACCATTACGTAAACGATCTAATGTTTGTTCACGCAATTGTTGTGTCATATCACCATTTAATGCAGCACAACTATAACCGTGCTTTTCAAGCACTTCCGCCACATCTAAAGTAGCTGATTTTGTTCGAACAAAAATAATAGCCGCATCAAAATCTTCTGCTTCTAGAAAGCGAACGATAGCTTCGTTTTTACGCATACCTCTAACAAGCCAATAACTTTGGTCAATATCAGGGGCAGTTTGATTGGTACCTTTGATCTGAACTTCTTTAGGATTTTGCATAAATCGTTTAGTAATACGACGAATTGGTGCTGGCATTGTTGCCGAAAATAAAGCTGTTTGATGATCATCTGGAATCGTTGTCATAATGCTTTCAACATCATCAATAAAGCCCATTCTTAACATTTCATCTGCTTCATCAAGTACTAATCCCTTAAGATTAGAGAGATCTAAGGTTTTACGATTTAAGTGATCAAGCAAACGTCCTGGTGTACCAACTACAATTTGAGGACCTTGTTTTAAAGCACGTAATTGAACGTCATAGCGTTGTCCACCATATAAAGCGAGTACTTTAACCCCTTTCATATATTTTGAATATTCAGAGCAAGCATCAGCAACTTGTATAGCCAATTCACGTGTAGGAGCTAATACTAAAAGTTGTGGTGCTTTTAAGTTTGCGTCAATATTCATTAAGAAAGGGATTGAAAACGCAGCAGTTTTGCCGCTACCTGTCTGTGCCATACCCAATACATCATTCCCCTCTAATAATAGAGGAATACATTCAGATTGGATTGGTGATGGTTTGCTAAAACCAAGATCATTTAATGCGTTAAGAATATCCTCGGATAAACCAAGATCAATAAAAGAAACTTCTTTTGTCATGTAAACTCGCTTATAAATTTTGAATATATAAATTCACTTATTTAGTAAAAATCCTGATAATTATTAACTAATATCATATAAGTTTTATCTTATTTTTTTAAACCAAATAAAGAAAGCAGATATAAATTTATGCCAGCTCACTAAATTGAAAATTTACAACTCACCCCAATAACTAACTGCCTATGTTAACTCAACAAATCGAATCTAAAAAATACACTAAGATTAATTAATATATCTAAGATAAAGCTAACCATATTATCTAATGTTGAGAACATATTATTTGGCAAATCAGAACTACGCTATAACAATATTTTCACTTTTAAAACTGGCATGACCCTTGTTACTCTTCTTTTTCTTCAAGTAACTTCATTTCATAAAGTGCCTGTTGATGTTCAACATAGTTATAAATATTATTGGCTAAAGCATATTTAAATAACATTTTGGCACGTTCGTTGTCACCTTTACTTTGATAATATTTACCTAAGTAAAAGTAGGCTTCACAAAGACGTTCGGCTAATTGTCGATTATTCTCTACACCTTGTTGAAGGTTCTGCATTAATTTAGATTCGTTAATTTTACCTAAATAAAATGCAATTATATTGCCACTATAACTCGTTTTATCATTAATCAGATCATAACGTTTTTGTAGCTCAATTTTGGCGGCTTTATTATCATTTTCTTTTTCAATCAAATAAAGCCATAGAATTCTAATAGGTTCATTCACATCATACTGATAAAATCGTAATGCATCACGCTCTGCGGCTTGATAATGGCCTGTACGATACAACGTAATAGCACGATTCAAATACGCATAAGTATAAGCGGGATCAAGCTCTAATGTAGTATTAAATGACATCAAAGCTGTATCAAAATCACCATCTCTTAATGCATAAGTTCCTAGAAAGTTGTAAATGTCAGGAACTTCAGGATTTAAGCTCAACAAATAGGAAAAATCGCTTTGAGCAAAGGCTTTAAAACCCAATGAATCATAGGCAATACCTCGCTCAAATATGAGTTGCATTCGCGTTCCAGTATCAAGGCCTTTTTGTGATAGCTGTTGGCTGAGCTGAGCAATTTTTAACTCATCATCATATGAAACTTGCTCAGGAACAGCTAACAAAGGTTGAGAATTAGAACAACCTGACAAAAGAATAACAGCTAGCAAAATGCAGCATACAGTTCTCAGGTTGAATAATCCCATTTTTATCCCCTAATGAATAATAATTTTATTCTGCTGTTGAAGTAACGTCTGCTGTAGGTTCGACAGCATCTTTCATACTCAAACGGATTCTACCTTGGCGATCAATTTCTAGTACTTTAACATTTACTTCTTGACCTACTTTTAGATAATCAGCCACTTTTTCTACTCGATGATCGGCAATTTGAGATACATGAACAAGTCCTTCTTTACCACCAATAACCGATACGAAAGCACCAAAATCAACGATTCTTGTCACTTTACCTGTATAAATTTTACCAATTTCGACATCAGCAACTAAGTTAGTAATACGTGCCATGGCATCTTTGGCTTTATTACCATCTGAAGCTGCAATCTTAACGGTACCATCATCAGTAATTTCAATAGTTGTTCCTGTTTCTTCAGTTAAAGCCCGAATTGTTGCGCCACCTTTACCGATAATATCGCGAATTTTGTCAGGATTTACATTCATTGTATAAATACGTGGTGCAAATTCTGAAATTTCTTGGCGAGGCTTATTAATTGCTTGTTCCATTACACTTAAAATATGTAAACGAGCACCTTTAGCTTGATTAAGTGCTACTTGCATAATTTCTTTGGTGATACCTTCAATTTTGATATCCATTTGCAATGCACTTACACCTTCGCGTGTACCTGCTACTTTAAAGTCCATATCACCAAGGTGGTCTTCGTCACCAAGAATATCTGACAATACGACAAACTGATCACCTTCTTTTACTAATCCCATTGCAATACCTGCAACTGATGATTTGATTGGTACTCCTGCATCCATAAGAGCAAGTGAAGCACCACAAACAGAAGCCATTGAAGATGAACCATTTGACTCAGTAATTTCAGACACAACTCGGACAGTATAGGGAAATTCTTCACGACTTGGCATTACCGCCGCAACACCTCGTTTAGCTAGGCGACCATGACCAATTTCTCGGCGTTTTGGTGAGCCAACCATGCCTGTTTCGCCAACAGAGTATGGAGGAAAATTGTAATGAAGTAAGAACCGTTCAGTATATTCACCAGTTAACTCATCAATGATTTGTGCGTCTCGCTCTGTACCTAATGTTGCAGTAACTAGTGCCTGAGTTTCACCACGTGTAAACAATGCACTACCATGAGTTCTTGGTAAGACATTAGTACGGATATCAAGTGCACGAATCATATCTTTTTCACGACCATCAATACGCGGTTCACCAGCAATAACACGCTTACGAACAATTTGACTTTCCAACTCAACAATAATATTAATCACTTCGTTTTCATCGAGTTCGTCATTTTGCTCTTTTAGTACAGCTAAAACTTCTTCTTTAATTAAATCAATTTGAGCATAACGTGCTTGTTTTTCAGTAATACGATAAGCTTCGCCCAAACGATCTTTAGCTAATTCAACAATGGCGTTATATAGCACTTCATTTTTAGCCGGTGCTACCCAATCCCATTTTTCACAATTGGCTTTTTCTACAAATTCGTTAATATTATTAATAACAACTTGTTGTTGTTCATGGCCAAATACCACCGCTGCTAACATTTGATCTTCAGTGAGTAAATCAGCTTCAGATTCAACCATTAATACTGCACTTTTTGTGCCCGCAACAACTAAGTCTAGACGACTGGCTGTAAGCTCTTTTACTGATGGATTTAATACAAATTCATTATTAATAAAGCCAACACGTGCAGCACCAATAGGGCCGTGGAATGGAACACCTGATAAGCAAAGTGCAGCAGAAGCACCAATCATTGCAACTAGGTCAGGACTCACTTCGGGATTAACTGAAACAACGGTTGCAATAATTTGGATTTCATTAACAAATCCTTCAGGAAATAATGGACGAAGCGGACGATCGATTAAACGTGCAATTAGAGTTTCACCTTCACTTGGACGACCTTCACGTTTAAAGAATCCACCAGGAATACGCCCTGCAGCATAAGTACGTTCTTGGTAATTAACTGTTAATGGGAAGAAATCTTGACCTTCTTTTACTTTTTTATTTGCAACAACCGTGACAAATACAGCGGTATCATCCATATTAACCATAACAGCTGCGGTTGCTTGACGAGCCATAATACCAGTTTCTAAAGTCACAGTATGACGACCATATTGAAATTTTTGACATGTCGGATTAAACAAAATAATGTCCTCTTGTTATCTGTTATGTTGAAGTTTGATATTTCGACAGGACGCAACATTACGCTACGCTTATTGATACTCTCTTCAACAATGTGGGGATATATACAACAAAAAGATTATTTCACTGTCACGACTAATGACAAATCTATAAATTATAGAGCTCTCATTAGTCGCGCGAAACATGAGATATAATCTTTACTTTGTTGGCTTACTTAAAATAATAACTTTTAATGCTCAATATTATATCAGAGCATCGATTTTTCACAACGAAAAAGAGGCCTAAGCCTCTTTTCAAGTAGATTGTCAATTAGCGACGTAAACCTAGTTTTTTAATCAATTGGTTATAACGTTCAATATCTTTACGACGTAAATAATCTAATAATTTACGACGGCTAGACACCATACGTAATAGACCGCGACGGCTATGGTGATCTTTTTTATGCTCAGAAAAATGACCTTGTAAATCATTAATACGTGCAGTTAAAAGAGCAACTTGAACCTCTGTTGAACCAGTGTCGTTAGTGCCACGACCATATTCGGCAACGATTTTCGCTTTAGCTTCTACAGTTAGAGACATAATAAACCTCTTAAAATAAATATAAAAAATGGAATGACCGATCTCTAATTCAGACATTCCTCGGTATCCATATAGTGAACATATGAGTTATGTAATTATACTTAAATTTATAAAAATAGCAATTTGATTTATTTAGTTAACAGCAGTATTTACTTAAGCTCAAAACCATACTCTTCTTGAATTAGTTTTTTTAGTGCCTCAATATAATTTTGAGCTGATAAGCTTAGTTGAGCCTTTTGTGATGTAATCCAACCTATTAGAATTTTTTCTTCTACATCTAACGGTATTGATAAAATATCAGATCCGTTTAAGTCTGCACTTAAAACCCCTGTGCTAATGGTATAACCATTAAGTCCATGCAATAAGTTAAATAAGGTTGCTCTATCACTGACGTGTATACTCTTTTTATGATAAACCGTACTTAAAATTTCTTCGGAAAAATAAAATGAGTTATATTCGCCCTGCTCAAAAGAGAGATAAGGGTAATCCTCTAAATCATCTAAAGTTAATAACTTCATGGATGATAATGGATGATGAGTACTAATAAATACATGAGGATTAGCTTCAAAAAGTGGATTAAAGGTTAATCTATGTTCTTTCAGTAACCGTAAAATCACTTTTTGATTAAAATCATTCAAATACAAGATACCAACTTCACTACGTAAATTAGCAACATCGGTGATGATATCATGTGTTTTAGTTTCCCGAAGCGTAAACTCATACTCATCTGTTTGATTATTTTTAATTAAATTAACAAAAGCATTAACTGCAAAAGCGTAATGCTGAGTAGATATACTACATAACTGCTTAGAGGGTTCTTTTTTTGAGTAGTGCTGTTCCAATAGCTCAGCTTGATCTAGAACTTGTTTGGCATAACCTAAAAACTCAACGCCATCAGGTGAAAGTGAAACTCCTTTAGAACTGCGCACAAAAATCTCAATACCAAATTCAGCTTCTAGATCTTTCACCGATGTTGATAAGCTTGGCTGAGTAATATATAAATTCTTAGCGGCTTCATTTATTGAGCCAGAACGTGCTATTTCTAAAATATAGCGTAATTGTTGAAGTTTCATAATATTTGGACGTGTTAACACAAACTATCTTATATAACACAAATATATACTAAATAATATTTAAGTGAAATAAATACTTGTTGCTATTTTATACTCAAACATATAGTTACCTGAAAGTTTTTGACAAAAAATTTAATATAAATGAATTATGAAAAGTACAAATGAGAAGCAGTAGGATTGATAATAAAATTACTTTAGATATTTTAGGTAAAAAAATGTGAATTATTTGGCTTATAAGTATCTAAAAAAAGTTTTCGTAAATTAATTTTATACTCATAAGGGTCGAAACAGTAATTAACATTGGTCGAATTAATTGACGACCTTTGGCGATGACCATTTTAGCTCCAAGCCTTGCTCCTATAAATTGACCAACTAGCATAACCAATCCAATTGACCATATTACTTCTCCTCCTATAATAAAAAACAACAAACCGGCCAAATTTGAGGTGAAGTTTAGAACTTTGGTATGTGCAGTCGCTTTGGTTAAATTAAAACCAGCTAACGTGATATAAGCTAATGCATAAAGTGAACCAGCACCAGGGCCAAAAAAGCCATCATAAAAACCTATACCAAAGGCGGGAATTAATGCAAATTGAATAAGTGAAAAGCGACTGTTACGGTCGTTTTCTCCAATAGTTGGAGAAAGTAAAAAATAGAGTCCAACACTAATAGTTAAAATAGGTAATAATAATTTTAAAAAATCAGCTTGGATACACATCACAGATAATGTACCAATTGCTGAACCAGCAAAAGCAAAAGCGATTGCCCATTTCTGTTGTTTCAAATCCACCATATGCTGTCGAATAAAATATAGGCTAGCAGAAAACGAACCACCGCAACTTTGCAATTTATTGGTTGCCAATGCACTAGCTGGTGGTAGTCCAACAGCAAGCAATGCAGGGACAGTCAATAAACCACCTCCGCCAGCAATGGAGTCAATAAAACCAGCCAAAGCAGCAATCAGAAAAAGTAAAATAAGCAGATCATAACTCATAATTTATTGACATCACCACATTGAGCCCGATAACGAAGGTAGTGATCCATCAGCACAATAGCAACCATTGCTTCAGCAATTGGTACAGCTCGAATGCCAACACATGGATCATGTCGACCATGTGTAGATACTTCAACGCTTTCACCCAAAATATTAACTGATTGACCAGGAATTTCTATACTAGGTGTGGGTTTAAGTGCTATGCTGGCTGATATGGTTTGTCCTGAACTAATACCACCTAAAATCCCACCAGCATGATTGGATAAAAAGCCCTTAGGTGTTATTTCATCACGATTTTCGCTACCACGTTTATTAACCACAGCAAAACCATCACCAATTTCTACACCTTTCACAGCATTAATACTCATTAGTGCATGCGCAAGATCAGCATCTAGTTTATCAAATACAGGTTCGCCAAGTCCTACTGGAATATTCTCAGCAACAATGCAAACTTTCGCACCTATTGAGTCACTCTCTTTTTTTAGTGACCGAAGCAACTGTTCAAGTGCATCTAATTTACTTTCATCTGCACAAAAAAATGGATTGCGTTCAACTTGTTGCCAGTCTTTCAATTCACAATTTACATCGCCCATTTGAGCTAAATAACCACGAATAGTAATGCCAAGCTTTTCATGTAGATATTTTTTTGCAATAGCGCCGGCAGCAACTCTCATAGCCGTTTCACGAGCAGAGGAGCGACCGCCACCACGATAATCTCGTATACCATATTTATTTTGATAAGTGTAATCTGCATGGCTTGGTCTGAAGATATCTTTAATTTTACTATAATCTTGAGAACGTTGATCGGTATTTTCAATAAGTAAACCAATACTCGTCCCTGTTGTAACTCCTTCAAATACGCCTGACAAAATTTTAACTTGATCAACTTCTCGGCGTTGAGTTGTATAACGAGATGAGCCAGGTCTACGACGATCAAGATCAATTTGCATGTCTGATTCTGTTAACGCAAGTCCAGGAGGAACACCATCGACAACACACCCTAATGCTACACCGTGTGATTCACCAAATGTGGTTACTTTGAATAATTTTCCGATTGAGTTTCCAGCCATAATAAATTTATTCCAATGATTAAAAACAGCTTATTTAAAACAATAATGATATTGGATCAATTCTTCACGTGTGATAGAAAACACACCCAACCCACCACGTTCAAATTCTATCCAATTAAAAGGGACATCGAAATATTGTTGTTGTAAGCTAACCCAACTATTACCAACTTCACAAACTAATACTCCTTCTGGTGTTAAATAATTTATCGCATCTCGTAAAATTTTTTTTACCAGATCTAAACCATCAAAGCCTGCTTCTAATGCTAATTTAGGTTCATATAAAAACTCGTCTGGCAAATCACTCATATCTTCACTATCAACATAAGGCGGATTAGTGACAATCAGATCGTATTGTTTTTCTGGCACATCATCAAATAGATCTGACAAAATAGGAGTAACTTGAAAATCCATTTCGTGCATTTCAATATTTGTTTTGGCGATATCTAATGCTTCTAAGGAAATATCAGTTATATCAACTTGAGCATCAGCAAACTCATAAGCACAAGCAATCCCTATACAGCCACTACCAGTACATAGATCTAAAATATTTTTAGGTTCAGTTAATATTATTTGCTCAAAATGGTTATCAATTAGTTCACCAATAGGAGAACGAGGAATTAATACACGTTCATCAACATAAAAAGCATGTCCACAAAACCAAGCTTGGTTAGTTAAATAAGGGGTTGGTACACGATCTTTTATTCGCTTTTGAATAATATCAATAATTTGATTTTTTTCATCATTAGTTAGATTTGCGGAATAAAATTCTTCAGGAATAAACAACGATAATCCTAACGTTTCTAAAACTAATTGTTTAGACTCATCAATAGGATTATCTGTACCATGACCTAAAAAGACATCTGATAGACTAAGTTGTGATGCTGTCCAGCGTATAAAGTCTTGAACTGTGCGTAAGTTTTCCATAATAACTCCAAATGATTTAGGAGAGGAAGGTATTGTTTGTCATTTTAAATAACAACTATAAATTACGAACTATTAAAATAATCTAGATAGCTAGTTTTATAGCGTTATGAACTAATGGTCCCATCTTTTAATGACTCAATATGGCGGTGAGGAAGGGATTCGAACCCTTGATACGTTGCCGTATACACACTTTCCAGGCGTGCTCCTTCAACCACTCGGACACCTCACCTCATTAGAACCCACTTTCCAAAAGTAGGTTGCATACTATAATGATCACCAACTAATTAATCAAGCTTTTTAATTCACACAAACAATAAAACCAAATGTTGCCAAAACAGCTAACACAGCAATAGTTGTGATTAAAGCATATTTTAAATTTGAATCCATTATGTTATCTCCAATTATTTATTAGCTTTCTCGATTGGTAAATCAAACGTAATAACCTCTTTAATAGGGTTATTGCCTTTGATTTTGGGATAATTAGGTGCAAAATCAAGAAGTATCTCGATAGATTCATCTAAGTAAGCATCAGGTTTTTTATAATTTTTTGGTAAATTATCTAATTTAGTAATTGATGGTAAACCTACCTTATTTAAACGTGCATTAGTTCTTTTTAAATCACGTTCCTCATTATTTTTTTGTTCTGATTCTCGTTTTTTCTTATTAAGTGAAACAATGTATTGACGATCTTTTTTATCATTAAATCGTTTAATATCTTCATCAATATACATAAATTCAGGATTATGTGAAATTCTAGACAAATGTTGTGATTCTAAGTCAGGCAACAATGGCTTAATATTGGCAAGAGTCAAATAATCGGCGGACGGTATTTTATCCCACGGTAATGCGTTATCTAAAAAACGCTCTCCCGTTTCATCAACATACTTAACTTTATTCATTTCAATATCTGGCTCAACGCCTTTTAATTGTGTGCTACCACCATTGATACGATAAAACTTCTGAATAGTATATTGAGCTCCGCCAAGTTCAGGCCAACTTGGATGTAGTCTTGCATCAACTGGATAAGAGATGTTACGAGAAGTTTGTACTGTTCCCTTACCATAAGTGGTTTCACCAACTATTAATGCTCGCCCATAATCTTGCATAGCCGCAGAAAATATTTCTGATGCGGATGCACTATAACGATTAATCATAACAACAAGTGGCCCGGTGTATTCGATACCTTTATTCTTATCATTGTAAGTGATGACTTTTTGTAAATTATCACGTACCTGAACAACTGGTCCAGTATCAATGAATAAGCCAGTTAAATTGATAACTTCGGTTAATGAACCACCACCATTATCACGTAAATCAATAACTAAACCTTGCAAATTTTCTTTATTTGCTTTTGATAAGAGTCCTTCAACTTTTTCCGTTAATCCCATATAGAAACTTGGTATTTCAATAACGCCAACTTTACCACGTGGATTATCAATAATATTTAATTTCGCTTCTCTATCTTCAAAATGAATCTTATCACGAGTGAGCTCAATTACTTTTGCCTTACTATTATTACCAGCAGGTAAAATTTCCAATCTTACAACAGTACCTTTAGGTCCACGAATTTTATCGACAATATCATCCAAGCGCCACCCAATAACATCTTCAATTCCAGAATTACTTTGACCTACTCCAATAATCCTATCCCCGATGGTAAGTAACTTACTCTTTTCAGCAGGTCCGCCTGTTACAAAAGACATAATCACAGTATAGTCATCTTGCTGGCTTAATGTTGCACCAATGCCTTCAAATGATAAACTCATTTCGGAATCAAAATCTCGTTTTTTACGTGGTGCCAAATAACTAGTGTGAGGATCAATTTCTCTGGCAAATGCATTCATAAATACTTGAAAGGCATCTTCATTATTTGATTGCATTATCGTTTTCAAAACGCGATTGTAACGTTTACTTAAAACTTTACGGATCTCTTTTTCATTTTTTCCTGATAAGGATAAACTCAATTCATCATATTTAACACGCTTATCCCAATAAACATTAAGTTCGTTTTCTGATGTCGGCCAAGCAATTTCTTCACGATTAAAATCAATTTCATCATTGGCAGAAAAATCCATAGGCCGTTGTAAAACTTCAAGAGCATATTGATAACGGTCATAACGTTTTTTCAAAAAAAGATTGTAAATATCATAAGCCGTCTTTAAATTACCATCGATTAATTCTTGACCTAAAGACTCTTGTCTATTTCGAAAACCATCAACATCACTTTGAATAAAAATGGATTTACTGCCATCCAATAATTTGAAATAGCGATCAAAAATCTGAGCTGAAAAAGCACCATCCAAGGAAAAATTACGATAATGTGATTGAGTAAAAAAACTCGTTACACGCTTAGCAACAACTTGGTGGATATCATCTTGCTTTAGAACTGGTATTTGTTCATTAGCTTGCGGTTTTGCCTGAACATTTTGGCTAAAAATACCAAAAATAAGGCTAAGTGTAATAATACCATTGAGTAATTTATTCATTCAAACTCTCTACCTATTGATAATATGTTCAGGTTTGACCGTTAACTCCATACCTGCACCAACCTTTACCTTAATATGCTCTTTTTCAATATTAATGACTTGTACTTTTATAGGTTTATTACCTACTATGACTTTAACAAAATCACCAATTTTTAAAGCCTTAGCTTTTTTAGGAAGCATCCGAGTAGCTTTACGTTTTTCTTTTTCACGTTCTTTAAAACGCTCTTTAGCTTTTTCTTTGCTCTCTTTCAACTGTTGTTGCGCATGATCTATCTGTTCTTGGCTAATAACCTCAGTAGGATTACCATCTAAATCAACACGATTGGCTCCTTCTTTTATAGTATATAAGTAACGCCAACTCATTGTGTATGAGCGCAGTGCGGCACGAAGTTTAGTTTTACTAAGTTCGTCATTACCATATAAACGAGAAATAATATCTTGAAAAATTCCAATCTTTAATGGCTTTGCCTCACCTTCAAGGGTAAAACAATTTGGGAATTGTTGAGCTAAATAAGCAATAATCTCTTTACTATTTGTTAATTGAAACTGTTTTTCCATTGGTTATTCCATAGCAACTAAATTTTACTAGCGTTAAAGTATATCGCAGCTTATATAATAACACTAACTATCTTTTTCGGTTTATTAATAAATTGTTATAAAATCTTTAATATCTGTATGTATTTGGCATAAAAGCCAAACAGCTTATTCATTAGTTGATAGTTAATTAAATGCTACCACTCAAAATCGATTAAAATAAATACTAAAAACGAATTAAACTATCAAATTCTCTCTTGTATTGGGTAGAAAAGAATAACATAGATACTTATGGTTATAAACTAAGATAAGTTAAAAAAAGGAAATAAAATTTAGTGAATGGTATAGAGAAGATGTAACTATCTCCTAAAAAAGTACAGCACTAAAGAATTAAATTTTTTAATTATACCTTCAGTTGCCCTATCTTGAACGTTATAAAACATATGCTATTATCAATTCACATTTCATATAAACTACAAATTAACACAATAGGCAACTATATCATGAAAAATATTAAGAAATTTCTGCTCATCCTTTGTTCTATACTTGCTTTATCAGCATGTACACAAAAAAATCTTGTTGAGCAAGGCACACCGCTTAATAACGCAAAAGTAAGCAAAATTGTTGAAGGGTCATCAACTGAAGCTCAGATTTTGTCCTTATTTGGTGAGCCAACAACAAAAACCACTATCAATAGCAACGAAACACAGTGGACATATCAATACACTAAAAAGAGCTCAACAAGTCATATGTTAATTGGCGAAACGCAATACAATATTATTGAAGGAAAGCTTGATATTATTATGTCTAAAGGGGTAGTAACATGGTTCAATTATAATGAAAACCAACGACAGAAAAAATGGTAATAAATTATCTTGTTTTATAGCACATCACCAAGATGTGCTAAGAATTTGTTATTTAAATCCTTTGGAATTACATTACTTTACTCATGTTTAAATTTCAGGCATCTATTTCCTAAAGAAAAGACATCTCTGGACAATATTGCGCTTTAGGTTATACTCATCAACGAAATTAACCAGACAATCGCTGCTTTGTTGTTTTTATAAAGAAATAAACAAAGGGGAGGAAAGTCCGGGCTCCATAGGGCAGAGTGCCAGGTAACGCCTGGGGGATTTTTGCGAGAGTGAAAATTCACGACAAGTGCAACAGAGAGTAAACCGCCGATGGCTTATTTTATAAGATCAGGTAAGGGTGAAAGGGTGTGGTAAGAGCACACCGCGCAACTGGTAACAGTTGTGGCACGGTAAACTCCACTCGGAGCAAGGTCAAATAGGGATTCATTGGCGTGGCCCGCGTTGAATCCGGGTAGACTGCTTGAGCTAATGCGTGAGTATTAGCCTAGAGGAATGATTGTCCACGACAGAACCCGGCTTATCGGTTAATTTCACCTTCTACTTCTTGTTATCATTTAATCCAATTTTAGATTGCTTTTTATTGCTTAAAGAGCGCTTAACAGCAAGAAAAATTGAAAAAATTAACCCTAACACCAATAACAAAACAGGTATTAGCATTAATAAAGACATGATCTGCTTTTCATACTCTTTGAAAACTGGTGATAATCCAAATAGGTAACCTAATGTCACAATCAAGAAAATCCATAATGTAGCACTGATTATATTATAAATATGGAATTTTCGACTATGTAGTCCTGATAATCCAGCCATCATCGGTAATAATGTACGTACAAAAGCAATAAATCGCCCAATAAATAGCGCTTGTAATCCATACTTATGGAATAATACTTCAGATTTATGATGATATTTTTCAGGTATATGTGCCATCCAACCTTGGACAAGCTTAGTATTGCCAAGCCAAAGTCCTTGAGCATAACCTAACCAAGTACCTAAAGCAGCGCCAGCAATTAAAATAAAATTAATTAAACCAAAATGGAATACATTTTGGCTAATTAACACACCAGTTAAGAATAATAGACTGTCTCCAGGTAAAAAAGCCGCTGGTAAAACGCCATTTTCTAAAAGAATAATGACAAACAACATCCCATATAGTGTCCATAGCACATTAGGGTTTGAAAGCGTTGCAATATCCAAATTAACAAACGCATGATAAAGTGTAATTATTGTTTCCATCTATTTTTAAATCCCATTGATGTATTATTATTAGTGGTTAATGGTACCACCAACGGTTAAATTATCCACTTTTAAAGTGGGTTGCCCAACCCCAACAGGTACGCTCTGCCCTGCTTTACCACAAACACCCACACCAGAATCTAATGCTAAATCATTACCTACCATAGATATTTGCTGCATAGTTTCTATACCTGAACCAATTAATGTTGCACCTTTAACTGGAGTTGTTATTTTTCCCTTTTCAATCAAGTAAGCTTCTGAAGTTGAAAACACAAACTTACCAGAGGTGATATCTACTTGTCCACCAGCAAAATTAGGGGCATAAAGACCATAATCAACGCTACTAATAATATCGTCAAAAGAAGACTTTCCTGCCAACATATAGGTATTAGTCATTCTTGGCATAGGTAAGTAAGCATATCCTTCGCGACGACCATTACCAGTTGAACATGTATTCATCAATTTTGCGTTGAGCTTATCAAACATATAACCTTTTAAAATACCATTTTCAATAAGCACTGTTTTTTGGCTTGGAGTACCTTCGTCATCAATAGATAGTGAGCCTCGACGGTTTTCAATTGTACCATCATCAACAATAGTGCAAACTTCTGAGGTGACTTGTTCACCAATTTTCCCAGAAAAAACTGAACTATTTTTACGATTGAAATCGCCTTCTAAGCCATGGCCTACAGCCTCATGTAACAAAACCCCAGGCCAACCAGCACCTAAAACAACAGGCATTGTTCCTGCTGGCGCAGCTTTAGCAGAAAGAGAAACGAGTGCTTGACGCACGGCTTCTCGGGCATAGCTGTCAGCATAACTTTCTGATGTTTTTGGGTTGATTGTTAAAAAATATTCATACCCAAATCGACCACCGCCTCCACTACTTCCTCGCTCACGTCTACCCTCTTTTTCAACCAAAACTGAAACGGATAAACGCACCAAAGGACGGATGTCAGCTTTTAATGTACCATCAGTTGCGGCTATTAAAATATCTTCATAACTTCCAGTCAAACTAGCTGAAACTTCAATAACTCTAGGATCGATTGAACGTGCTAAGTAATCAATTTGTTGCAACAATTCAATTTTCTGTTCTTTAGAAAAAGAATTGATCGGGTTGATTGACGAGTATATAGATACTGTTTGAGCAGATTTAAATGGCGTCACTTTGATAGGTGTTTGTATTTTAGTGATTGAATTTGCTGCGAATATACTTTGTTCTAACCGTGCTAATGAAAGCTGATCAGTATAAGCAAACCCTGTTTTTTCGCCAACAACGGCTCTAACACCAACTCCTTGGTCACGATGAAATGAGGCATTTTTTATAATACCATCTTCAAGTAACCAGTTTTCATAATAACCAGATAGAAAATACAAATCACCAAAATCAATTTTCCTTGAGCTCAACATATCAAGCAAATGCGAAAGATCTTGTTGGTTTAGATTATTTGGGTTGAGCAGTCGTTCACTCACTTGAGTTACTATCATAAATTCCTTAAATTCTAATTGTTAACAGAAGTTTTTTGATAATCGATTATAACTAGTTGATCATAATAATTATTTAACTTTCATCATTTTTATACTGAAACGTATAGTTACCTGAAACTTTTTTACAAGATATTGCTTCTACATTAATACAACATCATATTGTTCTTGAATATAAAGTGGTTCAACTTTTACTTCAACACGTTTACCCACAAACACCTCAACTTCAGCTAAAGCATGGGACTCATCATTAGTTAAAGCATTAGCCACCGCAGCCGAAGCATAGACCAAAAAGTATTCTGAATGATGCGCTTTATAAACACGAACTATATCACGTAAAATTTCGTTACAAACAGTTTCCACCGATTTGACCATACCACGACCTTTACATGCTGGACATTCTTCACACAGAATATGCCCTATACTTTCACGTGTTCGCTTACGGGTCATTTCGACTAAACCTAAACTCGAAAATAAATTAACAGTTGTTCTAGCTCTATCTTTAGATAAAGAATCATGGAGCGATTGTAACACCCGTTCACGATGCAAATCTTCTTGCATATCAATAAAATCAATAATAATAATGCCCCCCAAATTACGCAAACGTAATTGACGGGCAATCGCTATTGTTGCCTCAATATTAGTATTAAAAATCGTTTCTTCTAAATTTCGATGACCTACAAATGCACCAGTATTGATATCAATAGTAGTCATGGCTTCGGTTTGATCAATAATTAAATACCCACCAGACTTTAATTTAACTTTACGATCTAATGCCCTTTGAATCTCATTTTCGGTATCATAAAGATCGAAAATAGGAATATTACCACGATAAAGAGATAATTTATTGGTTACTTCAGGCATAAATTCTTTTGTAAATTCAACCAATAAATCATAAGTTAATTTTGAATCTACTAAAATTCGTTCAATTGGATCACCAACAAAATCGCGCAATACACGTTGGGATAATGCCAATTCCCCATAAACTAGATTCTTACTTACTGGGCGAGCCATGCGTTCTTGAATTTTAGTCCAAAGTCGTTTTAAAAAATTGGCATCTTGTTCTAACTCATGCGCACTTGCCCCTTCTGCGGCCGTTCTAACAATGAAACCAGCTTCTGTTGTCACATATTGCTCAACAATGTTTTTTAACCTTTCACGTTCTTGTTCACTTTCTATGCGTTGTGATGTGGCTACATGTGCAGAATTTGAGCCAGGCATTAATACCAAATAACGTGATGGCAAAGTAATATCGGTTGTAAGCCTAGCTCCTTTAGTTCCCAATGGATCTTTAACCACTTGTACCATTAAGTCCTGTCCTTGGCGAACAAGTTCAGAGATATCTTTTACTTGAAATTGTTCTTGCTCTGTATCTGATACGCACTCAGTATGAGGCATAATATCTGATGCATGCAAAAAAGCAGCTTTATCAAGACCAATATCGACAAAAGCGGCTTGCATGCCAGGCAAAATACGAATTATCTTACCTTTATAAATATTTCCAACAATACCGCGTCTAGACTCACGATCAACATGGATTTCTTGCAATACACCATCTTCGATATAAGCAACTCGAGTTTCAGATGGCGTTACATTCATTAATAATTCAACAGACATAGATTTCCTTTTAATTGATAGCAAAGCTTCGTCTTATTAGTCGTAAAAATAAATAGATACCAATCCATAATAGACTATCTATACAGCTTGATATAAAAATCAATGGCGATATTGTTATAGTATGATAAATACAGACTTGAAATAAAAATACCAGTAAATTATAACATATCGATATCCCAAAGATGATAAACGACTGTTGCCATAACGCTAAATTACGTATCAATTGGAATTTAAAAACAAATAAATAAGCAATAAATGAATAAATAAAGGCATGGATTCCTAAAATAGAACCAGTACATAGATCCATTATAGTTCCAAAAACAAAAGCAGTACCAATCCCAACTCGATGAGGAAGCGCTATCAACCAATAAGCAAAAATTAAGATCAGTATATGTGGTTTAAATATACTATATGATGGAGACCATGGAATGATTTGTAAACATAAGCCTATTAATAGCGTTATCCAAATAATTATTATTCGATTACGACCCCTCATGTTTTACTCCTTGATTTCCCCACAATAACAATAAATAACGTAAACGCTTCAAATCCGCTGTCGGTGTTGCTGAAATAATTGGGGTTGAATCTGTAATATCAAGTTTTACTGAACTAACTACGGCTACCGGATATCCTTCAGGAAAACGACCATCAAGCCCTGAAGTAACTAAAATATCACCGACTTTTATATCAACGTTATTAGGCATAAATTCTAATGTTAAATCATTACTACACCCGTTTCCCACAGCAACCATGCCAATATCGTTTCTTAATACTTGTACTGGTATCGCATGTTGATAATCGCACAATAAAATTGCACGACTAGTTGATTGAGCTGTTTCATAAATTTGCCCTACAATCCCTTTTTCATCAACGACAGGTTGCCCAACATAAACACCATCTTGTTTACCTTTATTTACAACAAATTGATAAACATAAGGATCAGTGTCTATAAGCAATACTTGTGCTGCCATCTTCTGTTCATCATGCCTTAAAGGAGAACCTAACAATTCACGAAGTCTATCATTTTCATGTTTTAAATGCTCAAGTAACAATAAATCATTTTTGTGTTGTAATAAGTCTGCATGCAAATTTGCATTTTCATTTATTAATGTTTCTCGTGTTTTGGACATCTCGTAAAGAGAATCAAACGACGACTTTGGTGCATTGGAAACATAATATAGAGGAGAAATAAGGGTATCTAAATAATAACGAATTTCTTTAAATGGATGATAATTGATATCTAATACAATTAGAACCAAGGCTAACGCCAGAGAAGTAAATAATTGTACACTAAGAGGGGAGCGTTTAGAAAAAAGTAATTTCATTGCCGGTACTTACCTGTTTAAAGCTCAAGATCTAATTATTTCAAAATATGACTCCGCCGACACGATTGTCGGCGGGGAAAATATGATATGCATGCTTATTGTCTTATCAAAATAAAACTAATCAACAATAACTTATTAATTACTCTTCACTAAATAGATCACCACCATGCATATCAACCATATCTAACGCCTTACCGCCACCTCTGGCAACGCACGTTAATGGATCTTCAGCCACTACTACATGAATACCTGTTTCAGCCGATAATAACTTATCAATATTACGTAATAGAGCACCACCACCGGTTAAAACCATACCATGTTCTGAAATATCAGAAGCAAGCTCAGGAGGGCACTGCTCTAATGCAACTTTTACCGCACTAACAATACCGCTTAATGGCTCTTGTAATGCTTCTAAAATTTCATTAGAGTTTAAAGTAAAGCTACGCGGCACACCTTCAGCAAGATTTCGTCCACGCACTTCAATTTCGAGAACTTCATCACCAGGATAAGCACTACCAATAAAATGTTTGATTTTTTCGGCTGTTGCCTCGCCAATTAAAGCGCCATAATTGCGACGAACGTAGTTAATAATCGCTTCATCAAATCGGTCACCACCAATACGAGCAGATGCAGAATAAACAACACCATTTAGTGAAATGACAGCTACTTCGGTAGTTCCACCACCAATATCAACAACCATTGAACCAGTAGGCGCAGATACAGGTAAATCAGCACCTATAGCAGCTGCCATTGGCTCTTCAATTAAATACACTTCACGAGCACCTGCGCCTAAGGCTGACTCTCGGATAGCTCGACGTTCAACTTGTGTAGCACCTACAGGAACACAAACAAGTACGCGAGGACTTGGTCTTAAAAAACTATGGCTATGAACTTGACGGATAAAGTGCTGCAACATTTCTTCAGTAACAGAAAAATCAGCAATAACGCCATCTTTCATCGGTCTAATGGCTGCTATATTACCTGGTGTTCGCCCTAACATTAGTTTCGCAGCATGCCCAACAGCAGCAACACTTTTTCGAGTACCTGTGCGATGATCTTGGCGAATCGCTACAACAGAAGGTTCGTTTAATACTATACCTTGCCCTTTTACATAAATAAGTGTATTTGCTGTACCTAAATCGATTGATAAATCATTTGAAAACAAGCCACGAACTTTTTTGAACATAATAAAAACTCTTCCTAGAATTAATCTTGTTTAAGTATATTTCAGTATTAAAAACCACCATGGAATCAAAAAATAAATATTTCAAATTTATCAAGGCTAAATGGAGTATTATTTAATCCTTTCAAACCATAGCAAATCTCAATAGTAATTAACGGTCGATATTGTATCGCAATTATAAAATAATACCTAGAAAATAGTATAACAAGTGATTGTAAAGGAGATATATAATGACAAAATCTGTTTTACAGTGTATTCTTCCGCGTTAATGTTGAGTTACAACTTTATTACCGACTAAAAAACAGCTTTAGTCGATAATAAGGATGCATTTAAATAATTGTTACTTATATCAAATAAACACGGTGTAATTCATGGATATACGCAAAATTAAAAAGTTAATTGAATTAGTTGAAGAGTCAGGTATTTCAGAGCTTGAAATTTCTGAAGGTGAGGAATCAGTTCGAATTAGTCGAGCAGCTCCTACTACAAACTATTCTGCGCCAGTACAAAATATTCAAATTCCTCAACCAGCTCCTGTTGTAGTTGCTCCAACCGTTCAAACAGAAGTTGTAACTGATAATATGGTAACTGATGGTACAACAATTAAATCCCCAATGGTTGGAACTTTTTATCGTACACCTAGCCCAGAATCAAAAGCTTTTGTTGAAATTGGCCAAACAGTAAATGTTGGCGATGTGCTTTGCATCGTTGAAGCGATGAAAATGATGAACCAAATTGAATCAGAAAAAGCTGGTACAATAAAAGCCATATTGGTTGAAAATGGTCAACCAGTTGAATTTGATCAGCCACTATTCATTATTGAATAATCTGAATTTATTATTGACAATACGATTAAGAGATTGAATATGCTTGATAAAATTCTTATTGCGAATCGTGGAGAAATAGCTCTACGTATCTTACGAGCATGTAAAGAACTTGGAATAAAAACTGTCGCCGTTCACTCTACGGCAGATAAAGACTTAAAACATGTATTACTTGCAGATGAAACCGTCTGTATTGGCTCAGCAGCTTCGGTAAAAAGTTACCTTAATGTTCCTGCATTAATTTCAGCTGCGGAAGTAACCGGATCAGCTGCTATTCATCCAGGTTATGGTTTCTTATCTGAAAATGCAGATTTTGCTGAGCAAGTTGAACGATCTGGATTTATTTTTGTTGGTCCTAAACCTGATACTATTCGCCTTATGGGAGATAAAGTATCAGCAATTCACGCCATGAAAAAAGCAGGGGTTCCTTGTGTACCTGGTTCAGATGGCCCTCTAAGTAGTGATATTGAAATTAATAAACAAATTGCCAAGCAAATCGGCTATCCTGTTATTATTAAAGCTTCTGGTGGCGGTGGCGGACGAGGCATGCGTATTGTTCGTGAAGAAAATGATCTTGAACAATCTATCAAAATGACCAAGTTAGAGGCCAAAACTGCTTTCAACAATGATATGGTTTACATGGAAAAATTCCTTGAAAATCCACGTCATATTGAAATCCAAGTACTTTCTGATGGTCAAGGAAATGCAGTTTATTTAGGTGAACGAGACTGCTCAATGCAAAGACGACATCAGAAAGTTGTTGAAGAAGCACCTGCTGTTGGTATTACACCTAAAATGCGTAAATTCATCGGTGAGCGTTGCGTTAATGCATGTATCGAGATTGGCTACCGAGGAGCTGGCACATTCGAATTTTTATTTGAAAATGGCGAATTTTATTTCATTGAAATGAATACCCGTATTCAAGTAGAACATCCTGTTACTGAAATGATAACCGGAGTTGATCTAATTAGAGAACAAATTTTAATTGCAGCCGGCAAACCACTTTCAATTAAACAAAGTGATATTGAAATTAAAGGTCATGCGATTGAATGTAGAATTAATGCTGAAGATCCCAAATCTTTTATGCCATCACCAGGAAAAATCACTCGCTTCCATGCACCAGGTGGCTTCGGCATTCGTTGGGAATCGCATATTTATGCTGGTTATAGTGTCCCACCTTACTATGACTCAATGATTGGTAAATTAATTGCTTATGGTGAAACACGTGAAGTCGCCATAGCACGTATGAAAAATGCGTTAGCCGAACTGGTTATTGATGGGATCAAAACCAATATTGATCTTCATATTGATATTATGAACGATAAAGGTTTCCAAAAAGGCGGCACAAATATTCATTATTTAGAAAAGAAATTAGGTATTTATGAATAACAAAATAATCCCTATTTATTAGGGATTATTGCTTTATTTAAGTATCAATAAGGTATGGGTAGAAACAAATGAAACAATGGAAACGAAGTGCTGAAGAAATTTTAACTATGGGACCAGTGGTTCCAGTTATCGTTATTGAACGAATTGAGGATGCTGTACCACTAGCTAGAGCTCTCATTGCTGGCGGGGTGAAGGTACTGGAAGTAACGTTAAGAACAGCTTGTGCGATTGAAGCAATTAAGAAAATCATCAAAGAAGTTCCTGAAGCAATTGTAGGAGCAGGAACAGTAACTAGTGTTGAACAACTAAAACAGGTTACTGAAGCTGGTGTAGAGTTTGTTATTACACCAGGAATTACCGATGCTATTTTAGAAGCGGCAGTTGCAGGCCCTATCCCTGTTATTCCTGGTATTGCAACTATTTCTGAATTATTAAAAGCCCAAGAATATGGTTTAACGGCATTAAAATTCTTCCCAGCTGAAATCAATGGCGGAGTTGCAGCATTAAAGGCATTTTCTGGACCTTGCGGATACATGAAGTTTTGCCCTACAGGCGGTGTGAATCCTAAAAACTACCGTGATTATTTGGCACTTAATAATGTACTATGTGTTGGTGGAACTTGGTTTATTCCAACGGATGCCATAGCAAAAGGTGATTTTTCTAAAATCACTGAAATGGCTAAGGAAGCTGTTGCTGGTGCACAGTAGCTAATATTATTCCGCCGATACAATAATCGGCGGTTAATTACTGTTTCCTAACTTTAATTAACTTCTCAATCCTAGCCCTCTATCAATCAGTCGCCATGCAATTACATAAAGTACAGTCACAAATAAAATTAGCATTGAAAAAGTGATCCATAACGGCACGTCTGACACGCCCAAAAATCCATAACGAAAACCGTTAATCATATAAACGATGGGATTAATTTTCGATACCCATTGCCAAAAAGTTGGTAACATAGTAATTGAGTAAAAAACACCACCAAGATAAGTTAATGGTGTTAACACAAATGTTGGAATAATACTTATATCATCAAACGTTTTGGCAAATACTGCATTGAGTAGACCTGCTAATGAAAATAAAATCGAGGTCAATAGCAATGTAAAAATAACAAACAACCAAGAATGTACATCAAAGCGAACAAAAAATAGCGATACGATAGTAACCAAAATACCCGTTAAAATACCGCGCATCACACCGCCACCGACATATCCTAGAATAAGAATATTTGTTGGTACTGGTGCCACCAATATTTCTTCAATATTACGTTGAAATTTAGCACTAAAAAAGGATGAACAAACATTGGTATAGGAATTAGTAATTACTGACATCATTATTAAGCCTGGCACAATAAATTCCATATAGCTAAAACCACCCATGTCACCAACACGAGAGCCAATTAAATTACCAAAGATAATAAAATAAAGCGACATGGTAATAACAGGTGGAATTAAGGTCTGGATCCAAATTCTTAAAAATCGGGTTACTTCTTTACGCCAAATACTTTTTAAGGCAATCCAATATAAATTATTCATTAATGCCACCTTTTTGTTTAGTATCACTATGCAACAGCTCAACAAATAACTCTTCTAATCGATTCGCTTTATTTCGTACGCTGATTACTTTAATATTTTGTTTATTTAATTGTTCAAATAATTGATTTAATCCATTTTGTTTATCTACTTTCACTTCCAACATACCAGGCTCAACATCGGAATAATTATAGCCATTTAACTCAATCTGCTTAGGCGTCGCCACATAATCAATAACAATTATTTCAGATTGGCTTTTAGCCAATAGCTCACGCATTGATGAGTTTGCTATCAATCTGCCGCTCTGAATAATACCAATATTTCTACAGAGCATTTCTGCCTCTTCTAAATAATGTGTGGTTAAAATAATTGTGATACCTTGACGATTGATTTCACGTAAAAAATCCCACATAGAACGGCGTAATTCAATATCAACGCCTGCTGTCGGCTCATCAAGAATTAATAATTTAGGTTCATGCACGAGGGCTCTGGCTATCATTAATCGCCTTTTCATTCCACCTGATAGCATATTAGCTCGACTATGGCGTTTATCCCACAAATCTAAAACTCGCAAATATTTTTCGGCTCGCTCTAATGCGATTTTTCGGGGCAATCCATAATAACCACCTTGATTAGTGACTATTTGTAACACTTCTTCAAATTGATTAAAATTGAATTCTTGCGGTACAATTCCTAATTGTCTTTTGGCATTTACAATATCGGTATCTAAGTCGTAGCCAAAGATTTTTACTTGCCCACAAGTTTTAGTCACTAATGAACTAATAATACCTATAGTTGTTGATTTACCAGCACCATTTGGTCCTAGCAAAGCATAAAAATCACCAGCTTGTACAGTTAAATCGATACCTTTTAATGCTTCTATACCATTTTTATAAATTTTTTTGAGTGAGATTAACTCAAGTGCAGGAATTGATGGCATGAATATATCCTAAGTGAATCAATTGTTATTTTAATAATATGATATCATGTTTAATGAATCGACAATATAATCAATCATTGTAAAAACCTTTTTAGTTTAATTTTATTTATATCAATATAAATAAAATTATAATTTCTAAAATAGAACACATATTATTAATTAAATACTAATAACGTATCTTTAATTATCAATCTGCGTCTAAGTTATTGCTTAAGGAATAAGTATCATGTTTAAGATTGGATTAGTTTCAGTATCAGATAGAGCATCAAGTGGTATTTACCAAGATGAGGGTATACCATCATTAATATCATGGTTACAAACAGCACTGAAAACACCATTTACAACCGAAAACCATATTATTCCAGATGAGCAAGTTGTTATTGAAAAAACATTATGCGAACTTGTTGATAATCAACATTGCCATTTAATTTTAACTACTGGTGGTACAGGCCCTGCGCCTAGAGACGTAACCCCAGATGCAACATTAGCAATCGCTGATCGTGTAATGCCTGGTTACGGCGAACAGATGCGTCAGATCAGTTTACATTTTGTACCAACTGCTATTTTATCTAGGCAAGTTGGTGTTATTCGCAAAAAATGTCTAATCATCAACCTACCTGGAAGGCCAAAATCAATTAAAGAAACACTTGAGGGTGTTAAAGATGATCAAGGTAATGTTATTGTGAGTGGCATATTTGCTAGTATCCCTTATTGTATACAACTACTAGAAGGACCTTATATTGAAACCTATGACCAAATAGTGAAATCTTATAGACCGAAGGATGCTATTAAATCAACACTTTAATTTTATGCTATTTTACGCATAATTATGTATATAATAATTGCTACTGATACATTAAAATTGGTAGTAGTTATTTTGGTTTAAATATCAATTAAACTTTATTATGAGTCTTATAACAACATTTATTAGTAGTAAAGAGTAACAAATTAGAAGCCAAGGAACATTATGAAACAAGCTAATCTCACAAAAACATTTAAAGAGATGCTTCGTCAAGAGAAGTTTAGTTCACAAGTAGAAATCGTACAAGCGTTACAAGAACAAGGATTTGATAACATTAATCAATCAAAAGTTTCACGTATGCTAACAAAATTTGGTGCGGTAAGAACCAGAAATGCAAAATCCGAAATGGTCTATTGTTTACCTGCAGAAATAAGCGTACCAACAACTAGTAGCCCATTGAAAAATTTAGTGATTGATATTGATTTCAATAGCTCAATGGTGGTAATACGTACTAGCCCAGGCGCAGCTCAACTCATTGCTCGATTACTAGACTCAATTGGTAAATCGGAAGGTATTTTAGGTTCAATTGCTGGTGATGATACAATCTTTAGTACACCAACTAAAGAATGTACAGTAAAAAAATTATATCAGACCATTATTGAATTGTTTGAACGAGAGCTATAAATCTTTCAATTTCACTTTATTACAACCAAATAATTTTTAACTTTTAACCTATTGACACAATTAATAAAATCGTTAATCCTATATAGTGCTGATTTCGTAACAGAAGTTGCAAAACGAAGAGGCGCATTACTCAGGTAAGTCATTTTAGGGACTGGAACCACTAATAAATGATCGAGGGGACGTAATGCCGAGGTTTGATTACCCATCCAGAAGTAATTAAATCGACTGCAAGGGCTGAATCCCTTGGGTTGTCACCTTAACAGGTGGAGCGCTTCATGGTTTGTACTTTTTAATTGTAAATAGAACATGCCAGCTCTAACTCTGTTAAAAATAAAAATTTTTAATATGAGGAATCCATGGAAACATCATTTGTAATAGCTAAATTTGGTGGTACTAGTGTTGCCGATTATCTAGCAATGGTTAATAGTGCCAATATTGTAATAGCTAACCCTAACGTAAAGGTTGTTGTATTATCAGCCTCCGCTGGTGTAACAAATTTGTTAGTTGCATTAGCAGAAGGACGTGACGCTGAAGTAAGATCTCAACATATTGCGAAAATTCAATCGATTCAATACAACATTCTAGAACAATTACCTGAAAATCCCAAACTACACGCAGAAATAGACCAAATCATTACCAATATAGCCTCATTGTCAGAAGCGGCAAGCTTAGCAACATCACCTGCGTTAACCGATGAGCTTGTTAGTCACGGTGAAATTATGTCTTCAAAACTGTTTGTCGAAATACTAAAAGAAAAACAGAAAAAAGCCATGTGGTTTGACGTACGAAAAGTTATGCGCACCAACGATAACTTTGGTAAAGCAACACCTAAAATTGAAGATATTAAACAGCTTTGTTGTGCCCATTTAAAGTCATTAGACAATAGTTGTGTCATTGTGACACAAGGATTTATTGGTAGTGAAAGTTCTGGAAAAACCACTACTTTAGGACGAGGTGGAAGTGACTATACAGCAGCTTTATTAGGTGAAGCATTGGGTGCAACTCAAATTGATATTTGGACTGATGTTGCTGGAATTTATACTAACGATCCTCGCATTACTCCAGCAGCTAAACGCATTGATGAAATATCTTTTGCGGAGGCGGCCGAAATGGCAACGTTTGGAGCAAAAGTACTACACCCAGCAACGCTAGTCCCAGCTGTACGTAGCAATATTCCAGTCTTTGTTGGTTCAAGTAAAGAACCACAAGATGGAGGAACTATTGTTTATAGTACTAATAGCATCACATCTAAATTACCTGTCTTCAGAGCATTAGCGTTACGTCGTAAACAAACCTTACTAACTTTAACCAGTTTAAATATGCTACATGCACAAGGCTTTCTTGCAAATGTGTTTACGATATTAGCCAAGTATAACATTTCGGTTGATTTAGTAACCACATCAGAAGTAAGTATTGCACTAACCATCGACACTACTGGTACAAACACCAACGGAAACAGTTTATTAACGAAAGAATTATTTGATGAATTATCAAATGTTTGTCATGTCGATATAGAAGAAGATTTAGCACTCATTGCTATTATTGGTAATAACCTAACCTCAACCAGAGGTATTGCAAAAGAAGTGTTTGGTGTATTAGATGAATTTATTATTAGGCTTTGCTGTTATGGGGCAAGTACACACAATCTTTGCTTATTAGCAAAAAGCAATGATGCCGAATCAATTATCAAAATTCTACATAAAACAATTTTCGAACAATAATATATTAAGGGAGATTAAACCTCCCTTTTAATTACGTTTAGTTATCTTCCTATATTCATCAAGTATATGTCCAGAGTTGGAAACATGGTCAAATACTTTAATTTTAATTAAAAAAATCATAAGTTAACAAATTACCAACAACATTTACCCACAAAACCATAAATCATTGATTATTAAAAAATTTACCGTCATCTATTATTTTTAATCAATTGATTAAAACTATTACATTGAGCATCAACATCTGTTAGATTTTTTAATTTATTTGAGTAAACTAAAATTAATTTCAATAAAAGAAGGAAATTATCATGGCTATTATAAGTTGGGTTATTTTAGGATTAATTGCCGGCTGGATTGCAAAGTTTTTCATGCCACTAGGGCGTGTAGGGGTTATTAAAACTATTTTATTAGGCATAGCAGGAGCCTTAGTGGGTGGGTATATTAGCACCTTCTTTGGTTGGGGTAGTGTAACTGGATTTAATTTCCCTAGTTTGTTAATTTCAGTACTTGGGTCGATTATACTCATTTATATCTATCGCCATTTAAGACAATAAGTTATTTTAATTTAAATTGGCGGGTAAACCGCCAATTTAAATAAGATTATAGTACATCATATTTCTCATCATTAACACAAACTCAACAAATCTAATTCAGTTATATTGGTATATGCATTTTCTCAATTTTGCTTACAAAGTTCTTAATAAGTAATTTCGTCATATGCAGAATTTTGTTATATTATCTAACAAATCCATCAATTTTACCCTGTAAATTATAATGTTAAAAATATTCAATACATTAACGCGCGAAAAAGAAATATTTCAACCAATTACCCCTAATAGAGTTGGACTCTATGTTTGTGGAGTGACAATTTACGATCTTTGTCATATTGGTCACGGACGTACTTTCGTAGCTTTCGATGTTGTCGCACGTTATTTACGTTTTTTAGGTTACGATTTAACTTATGTTCGTAATATTACTGATGTTGATGACAAAATAATTAGACGTGCGTTCGAAAATGGTGAAACCTGTGATCAACTTACAGATAGAATGCTACAAGAAATGTATGCCGATTTTGATGCACTAAATATTCGTCGACCTGATATAGAGCCTCGTGCAACTCATCATATGCCACAAATTATCAAATTAGTTGAAGAGCTTCTCGAAAAAAAACATGCATATATTGCTAATAATGGTGATGTCATGTTTTCGGTAGACAGCGATCCGAATTACGGTATTTTATCTCGCCAAAATTTAGAACAATTACAAGCTGGTGCTCGAGTTGAAGTTGTTGATGTTAAACAAAATCCAATGGATTTTGTATTATGGAAAATGTCAAAACCTAACGAACCAAGTTGGGATTCACCATGGGGTAAAGGTCGCCCTGGTTGGCACATTGAATGTTCAGCAATGAACAGCTATCAATTAGGCAATCACTTTGATATTCACGGTGGCGGTTCAGATTTAATGTTTCCACATCATGAAAACGAAATTACCCAATCAACTTGTGCGCATAACGGTCAATATGTAAATTACTGGATGCACTCAGGTATGGTGATGGTCGACCAAGAAAAAATGTCAAAATCACTCAATAATTTTTTCACTATTCGCGATGTATTAAAGCATTATGATCCTGAAACAGTACGTTATTTTTTACTATCTGGTCATTATCGTAGTCAGTTAAATTATAGTGAAGATAATTTAAAACAAGCAAGAATGGCACTTGAGCGACTATATACAGCCTTGCGAGATACTGATGCGAATCATCCACATACGACACCTGATAGTAATTATTATCGCCAGTTTTGTAACGCAATGGATGATGACTTTAATACACCAGAAGCTTATTCAACGCTTTTTGATCTGGCTCGTGAAATAAACAAAGCCAAAGCCGATAATAATATGCAACTCGCTAATGAATTAGCAGCTGAGTTACGTTATTTATCAGCAGTTCTTGGATTATTAGAACAAGATCCTGTTAAATTTTTACAAGGTGATAAGCAAGATGATGTTGATGTGGCATTAGTTGAAGCATTAATAAAACAACGTAACGAAGCAAGAGCAAGCAAAAATTGGTCTCAGGCCGATGAAGCACGTGACAAACTAAATGCAATGAATATTGTTCTTGAAGATAGTGCAAATGGCACAACATGGCGCAAAAAAGCTAAAAGCTAACATACTTAGAATTGATATTTTGATTAATAGATAAGATACTACATTAAACAGTATCAACCTTAAAATAGCACCCACAAATCTGTGGGTGTTTCTATTTGTCATCAATGTAAAATTTTATTAATCGAAGTTAAAATGCCACGCAAAATATTTAGTTCCTGTTGTTCAATACGTGCACGTGTAAATAATCGACGCAAACGCCCCATAATTTGTCCTGGATGATTGGCATTAATAAAGCCTGTCTGTAATAAAGTTTGTTCTAAATGCTGGTAAAAGCGCTCTATATCAGCATCTATAGGAAACTCAGTTTCAGCCATATTCTCATTCTCCTTTTCAGATTGCTGATCTTCAAGATTGAGCATTGACATGCGAATTTCATAACACAAAACCTGTACCGACATAGCAAGATTTAAAGAACTATAACTAGGGTTAGCTGGAATTCCAACATGATAATGGCACTTTTGCAATTCTTCATTAGTTAAACCAACACGCTCACGCCCAAATACCAAAGCGACTTGAGTATGGAGATTTGAGGCTTCTTGAATAATCTTATCGCCACACTTTTTGGGAGTTAAATATGGCCACTGTAAACTACGAGAACGCGCACTAGTACCAATCACTAAAGTACAATCAGCAATGGCTTGTTCAAGTGAAGAAAAGATTTGTGCATTTTTTATAATATCACTGGCACCTGCAGCTAACGAAATCGATTGAGAATCAGGCTTTATGATCGGATTAACTAAACAAAGGTTAGTTAATCCCATGGTTTTCATTGCTCTCGCAGCAGAGCCCATATTGCCTGTATGAGATGTTTCAACCAAAACAATCTTCACATTATCTAAATAATTCACATTGTCCCCATTATTAAATAATTACTATAACACAGGATAAACTAAATAATTATTAATACAGTATATATTAAAACCATGGTAAAATCAGTTTCATCTGGTCCACATGTTATGCAATATTTAGTCAATGAAATCTATTTTAAAATTAAACTAATAAAAATCAGGCAAAAACAAAAATCTTATTAAAGAGACTAAAATAATTTGCCAATATAGTAACAACATTAAAATTAACTTTGTTGATAAAAAAGAGGAGGTCAATTATGAGTTTAAGTATTACCAGTAAACAAATGGATGTTACCCCTGCAATTCGTAGCTACCTAGAAGATAAGTTTTCGAAGTTAGATAAATGGAGAGCACTGCTAATCAACCCTCATTTTATTTTATCTAAAGAACCAGATGGATTTATTGTTGATGCAACAATTGCCACCAAAGGAACCTCATTAGTTGCTTCTGCCAAACATATTGATATGTATGCTGCAATAAATGACCTTATTGATAAGCTTGAAAAACAACTTAATAAGCTACAACACAAAAACGAATCTCGACGTACAGTTAACAGCATAAAAGACGCAGTATTAGAAGAAGAAATTTAATTTGTCAATTTTCTTGATTGAATAAAAAGGCACTTTGATGGTGCCTTTATTTTTTTGCTTGTTATAATATAAACTATCTTTTTTTAAATAATTAATAAAAAATGGCTACAAATCCTTTATTATCCTTGCGAGATAAAATTAATAAATTAGATAAAGCATTGTTAGAGCTTATTGCCCAGAGGCGCCAACTTTCAACACAAGTAATTCATACAAAAATTGAAGCAAATATTCCTGTGCGTGATATTGATCGTGAGCGTTCACTTATCAGAACTTTAATCAATGAAGGCAAAGACTATCATCTTGATGATATTTTCATTAAACGCTTATATCAATTAATTATTGAAGATTCTGTACTATTACAACAAAAAATCTTGCAAGAAAAACTTAATCTCAGCACAATCACCACAGCCAAAGTTGCCTTTTTAGGCCCCAAAGGATCTTATTCGCATTCTGCTGCGCGCCGCTATGCTAGCGCTCACTTAGATGAAATGATTGAATTAAGCTGTTCAACCTTTAAAGAGATTTTTAAACAAGTCGAAAATGGTGCCGTAGATTATGGAATCTTACCAATAGAAAATTCAAGTTCTGGCTCAATTAATGAAGTTTATGATTTATTGCAAAAAACTAATCTACATATTATTGGTGAGCTCTTCTTACCTATTGATCATTGTGTTCTTGCTATACAAAATTCACAGCTAGAGCAAATCGATACTATTTATAGCCATCCACAACCATTCCAGCAATGTAGTAACTTCTTAGAGAACTATCCTCATTGGAAAATCATATACTGTGATAGTACTTCATCAGCAATGGAAACTGTAACTAAATTGAATCAACCTAATGTTGCAGCTATGGGTAATAAAGATGGTGGTGAATTATATGGGCTACAAGTCCTTGAACGTAATTTTGCTAATCAAAAAGAAAACATTACTCGTTTTATTGTGTTAGCTCGTCAGCCAATAGAAGTATCTGCTCAAATCTCGGCTAAAACCACAATTCTTATGAAAACAGGTCAGCAAGCTGGTGCTTTAGTTGATGCGCTATCGGTATTACGTAACCATAACATTGTTATGACTAAACTTGAATCACGCCCAATTCATGGTACGCCTTGGGAAGAGATGTTTTATATTGATTTGCAAGGTAACATTCATTCTTATGAAATGCAAACAGCTCTCAAAGAATTGGCATCAATGACTTTATATACTAAGGTACTAGGGTGCTATCCTAGTGATTCTATTGTTGCTGCAATGTAATAACTATGACAATACAACACTTTTCACAAGCTGTCCTGACGTGGTATGAACAATATGGCAGAAAATCGCTACCATGGCAGGTCGAAAAAAGCTCTTATCATGTTTGGTTGTCTGAAGTGATGCTACAGCAAACCCAAGTTGCAACAGTTATTCCTTACTTTAATCGTTTTATTGAGCATTTCCCACAAATAACAGATTTAGCAAAAGCGCCAATTGATGATGTATTGCATCTTTGGACAGGACTTGGTTATTATGCAAGAGCACGTAATTTACATAACGCTGCACAATTAATTGTTAATAAATTTAATGGTATGTTCCCTACAAAGTTCAATGATGTCATTGCACTTCCAGGTATAGGACGCTCAACAGCTGGAGCAATTTTATCTCTTGCACAAAATCAACATTACCCAATTTTAGATGGAAATGTAAAACGCGTTTTAACCCGATATTTTGCTGTTGAAGGTTGGCCTGGTATTAAAACTGTCGAAAATAAACTTTGGCAATTAAGTGAACAAGTCACACCAAAACATAAGGTAGCAAAATTTAATCAAGCTATGATGGATATTGGGGCGATGGTTTGTACACGCACTAAACCTAAATGCTCCTTATGCCCATTGCAAAACCATTGTATAGCATATAAAACTGAAAGCTGGCAACTCTATCCCACAAAAAAAACTAAAAATGCCATTCCCCAAAAGACAGCCTATTTTTTAATGCTAGAATATGATCATACAATTTGGCTTGAAAAAAGGCCTCCGTCTGGTATTTGGGGAGGATTATATTGTTTTCCTCAATTTTCAAGTAAACAAGCAATAACTGACTGGTTAAAAAAACAAGGTATCGAAACAACAGCACCAAAGCAACTTGTTGCATTTCGCCACACATTTAGTCATTTTCACTTAGATATTTTTCCTATTTATTGTGTCATTACCAAGTATACAAAATGTTTTAATGAACATAGTGGCTATTGGTATAAACTAAAATCTAACAACGCAAAAATAGGTCTTGCTACCCCTGTTTATAACTTATTAAAACAAACAGTTTAATCACGATTTATTATCAATATTGGTGCACTTTTTAGTGCATCATTATTATTCTTGTTTAACTATAATTTGCTAAGCGCATTAGATCATGCGGCTTTAGTTCAGTTCAGTTTACTTATTTTATGGTTGGATTGTTATTTCTGGAATAGATTCTTAATCTATTAAGTATCATAATTGATTTTTATACTGAAACACATACTTACCTGAAAGTTTTTGACAGACACAATAATAACTAGATATAAGTTTAAATTAAATATGCATAGCATATTTAATCAGTTGCTTTTTTAATAGCTGACTATTATCAATAACATTCATACCAATTGTTCTTAACGTCTTTTTCAACAAATTATCACCATTAAACATATCTTGAATAGTTTGCATGGCCGTGAGCATAACTAACGCATCTTGGCGACGATTAAACTCAAATGATTTTAAATTTTTTACAAGCCCAATATCTTTATTAGTTTCGATTAATTGTTTAATGGTTGAAACTAATAAAGCAGAATCTTGAAAACCTAAATTTACCCCTTGTCCTGCTAAAGGGTGAATAGTATGAGCAGCATCGCCAATAAGTACTAACCGATGCTTAATAAATTGTTTAGCAAATCGCGCTTTTAATGGGAATACCATTCTAGGGTTAATTAACTGGCATTTACCAACTTTATCACCAGTCAACCGAAATAATTCGTTCGAAAATTCTGATTCAGAAAGTGAAGTTAAAGTAGACGCATTATCTGGTTTTGTCGACCAAACTAAACAACTTTTATTTACATTCCAAAGAGGAAGAAAAGCAATAATTCCATTGGGATAAAACACTTGTCTAGCACAGGATTGATGAGGATATTCAGTTTGAACAGTTGTAATCACAGCATGATGAAGATAATCACGCTCAAGAACAGAAATATTTTCACTCCTACGCACCCAAGAATGAGCACCATCAGCCCCTATCATTAATTTAGCTTGTAAAACAGCTTTATTTGCAAGTGTCAAAAAGACAAAATCATCATTAAATGTACAATCAACTGCTTCATGGCTATAAATTTTAATATTCGAACAGTTTAAGGCAAACTGGTAAAGATAATGAGAAATGACATTATTTTCAATTATGTATCCAAGATTAGAATAACCGTAATCTTTGGCTTGGGCAGACAAATGAGCTTGACCATTTTTTTCCCATACACCTATCTCAGTAAATTCCTGTACACGCTTGCTATTGCATAAATCATCCCATATACCAATTTTTGAAAAGTAGCGCTGGCTAGCGCCATTAATAGCAGAAGCTCTAATACTTATTTCAGCATGAGGCAAGAATTCATGCTGACAAAGTTTAGTATCTATAATCGCAATGTTTAAATCACATTGGCTAAGTGCACAAGCAGTGGCTAAACCAACTAATCCACCACCAACAATTACTAAGTCAAATTGTAAATTCATACTAAATAAATGCAACTATTTATTATCATCTAACTTATTATCACTTTTTGATTCAACTTCGTTATCATTCATCGCTTTTTTAAAGCCTTTCAACGCTAAACCAAGATCCGAACCTAAATTACGTAACTTCTTAGTGCCAAATAATAAAATCACCACGGCAAGAAACACTAAAAGATGTGGAATGCTAAAAGACATAATCAGATCCTCTCAATAAATACAACGCTCTGTTAGGATAAGCTTTAAAACAGATTCTATAGGAAACTGATTATACTCTTTTTGTGAAGGGATTTCATGAATAGTTCAAAAATAAAAAAAGACCTGTATAAAACTATACAGGCCAACATGAAATATAAGGAATATAAGGAAAGAAAACAATGAAAAATCCTTACCCTGCTTATTATCCATTTTTTTTCGCTTTCGTCAACGTTTTTTATTTGTTTTTTCAATTTAAATTATTTCTATATGAAAAATATAAATCAAATAAACAATAAAAAAACTTTAATTAACACAGCAATAAATATTTTTACACAAAAATACGCATTCCTGAGCAGAAAAAACAATAAATAACTTTTTTTCCCAAAAAATCAACAGTCATAAAAAAATGAAAAAACAAGATAAAAAAACAAGATATAAAATAAAAAAACAAATTAGCATAGGAATAAAGCAAAACTAATAGATTTTCAATGTTATTAACGTATACAAAAACACAAAAAAATACATTATAATTAATAAACTTATGCAAGAAATAATGGTTCAAAGATGAATACAATTAAAAATAATAATATTAAAACTTTTAAAGATAGACTATATAGCTCAATGCAAGGGTTATCTGTATCAGCCTTCGCTAAAAAATGTGATATGTCAGAAACAGTAATCCGAGATTATTTATCAGGTAAAACATATCCATCACTTACACGTTTAGAAGTCATTGCTGAAAAATGTAATGTTTCCTTTAATTGGCTTGCCACTGGACATAAATTAGAAGTATTAGATCCTAAAAACAGTGAAGAAGTCTATAACGAAAATATTTATCGTATCCCTGTATATAAAAAACAGTTACCAACAAAAGAAGAAGCACAAAAAGAGCGTTTTGTTAGAGAAACGCCTCCAGTAATGAATTATCCTATTGTTGAAGGTTGGGTTAAGCATCGAGGTTTGGATGCTAAAAAATTAATTATATACTGGGCTAAAGGCGATTTAATGTCGCCAGAAATCAAAAATAATAACGGATTAATTCTTAATACAGAAATAAATGAGATTATTGATGGTGCAATCTATTTAATTGAATATGAAGATATTACCTTTTTGAGAAAGATTCGTTTAACTCTCAATGGATGGCTGTTAATCTGCAATAATAGCCAATATCCGACTATTGAAGTACCTAAAGTAGACTTTCATAAATATCATATTGTTGGACGCGTTGTACTTATTATAAAAGATATATTTTAAGACCATTAGTATAGTAGCTATATATTGACGTTCAAGATATAATCATAATATGAGGAAATATAAAACATCATATTTCCTCATCAGCTTTTTAATATTTATAATATTATAAATCGCAGATATATCTAAAATTTCATGTAACAATTTAATGCATATATAATTTACATATATTTGCGCTATCCTCGTTTTTTATATCATTGATTGTATTATCAATGGAAAACTCTATTATTTGTCAGGCCTAATATGTATCGATTTTTTGAAAAATTAGTATCACCTTATCCAAAAGTTGAATATGAATGTATGCCTAAAAATTTTTTTAATTTCATATGGCAATCAACTAAAGGAACTCGCTTATTTCTACTATTATTAATTATTCTTAGTGCATTCGCTGGCGCTTTTGAAGCCTTTTTATATGCAGCTCTTGGTAGGGTTATTGATTGGCTTGCAGCTGTTGAACCTAGCAAATTTTGGCAACAAGAAAAAACAACATTAGTAATATTAGCCTTAATCATCATAGCAAGTACAATTATTATTGGATTACAAACTATTATAAAACATCAATGCCTGGCTGGTAATTTTCCAATGAGAATGCGTTGGAACCTTCATCGGTTGGTACTCAATCAAAGTATGCGTTTTTTCCAAGATGAATTTGCCGGTAGAATATCAGCCAAAGTCATGCAAACAGCGCTTGCAGTTCGTGATACTTGCTTTTTAGTGACGGAGATTTTTATCTATGTCTTTATTTCGTTTATTACTATGGCAACAATCATCGGGCAATTAGATCTTTGGCTATTAATTCCATTTATAGGTTGGTGTCTAATTTATGGTATTGCTATGTATTATTTTATTCCTCGTCTAAGTAAAATTGCTAGTTTGCAGGCTGATGCTCGTTCTACGATGACAGGACGAGTAACCGATGCCTATACCAACATCATGACAGTAAAACTTTTTTCTCATGCTGGCAATGAAGCAAAATATGCTAAAGAATCAATGGATGAATTTTTAGTCTCTGTCAATCAACAAATGCGCTTAGTCAGTAGCTTTGAAATTGTTAATCATTTAATGTCTATTTTGTTGATACTAAGCACGACAGGTATTGCCTTATGGCTATGGAGCAATCAATTAATTGGTGTTGGTGCAATTGCAACAACAACCGCTGTAGCGCTTCGATTAAACGGTTTTTCACATTGGATCATGTGGGAATTGGCAGCTTTATTTGAGAATATTGGCATAGTTAAAGATGGGATTAATACTTTTTCAGCCACTAAAACAGTTATTGATCAACCTAATGCAACATCACTTCATGTTACCCAAGGGAAAATCGAATTTAAGCACATCCATTTTGCTTATGATAAAAAACAACACAACTCAATTATTGAAGATTTAAATTTAACAATCAAACCTGGTGAAAAGATTGGTTTGGTCGGTCGTTCTGGAGCTGGAAAATCAACGCTTATTAATTTATTACTTCGTTTTTACGATTTACAAAGTGGTAATATTTTTATTGATGGTCAAGATATTACTGCCGTTAATCAAGAAAGCTTACGTTCTAAAATCGGTATGGTGACACAAGATACTTCGTTATTGCATCGCTCAGTACGAGAAAACTTACTTTACGGTAACAAAAATGCTTCTGAAGAGGAAATGATAGAAGCCGCCAAAAAGGCTCATGCAGATAAATTTATTCAAACACTCGTTGATACAAGAGGTAAAACAGGATACGACGCATTTGTTGGTGAACGGGGCATCAAATTATCAGGAGGACAAAGGCAACGTATTGCCATTGCTCGCGTCATTTTAAAAAATGCCCCTATTTTATTATTAGATGAAGCAACAAGTGCATTAGACTCTGAAATTGAGCAAGCAATTCAAGAAAGTCTATACACTTTAATGGAAGGCAAAACCGTTATTGCTATTGCCCATCGATTATCTACAATTGCGGCAATGGATAGACTAATCGTACTTGATCAAGGTAAAATCATCGAACAAGGAACCCATCAAGAGTTATTAAACAAGAATGGTTTATACGCACAGCTTTGGAAACATCAGAGCTGTGGTTTTTTAGCCGATAACATTTAATTTACAAAGAAGGTCAGGACTTATACTAAATATATGTGTCCTGACTACACTTTATTAATTAATAAAATTTTTATAGAATTCCGATTCAAATCGCATGACTGCACTATTTTTGGGTTCTCCTTTATTATCAGCTTGGTATCCTGATAATAGCTGCACAAATGCAACATATTCCCCTTCAGACTTTTGGATAAATCCAGCTAAGTTATAGCAACCTTGAATATAACCTGTTTTGGCTCGTATTGTTTCTTTAAAAGGTGCTTGATTAAGACTTTTTCGATTCTGCAAAGTACCATCAACTCCAGCAATTGGTAACATTTCAATAATTCTTAATTTTGTATTATTAGCTGCAATATATTGTAGAATTTCCATTAACTTATCGGCGCTAACCAAGTTTAATCTAGATAATCCAGAACCATCAGCAATAACTAAATTTTCTAGATTTATACCCGCTTTTTTACGTAAAATTTGCTTAACAGCATCACCGCCATTACGCCATGTACCTTGAACATTATAATAATGGGCACCTAAAGTCCTAAATATAGCATCTGCATACAAATTATTTGATTTTTTAAGCATAACTGTCAACAATTCAGAAAGTTGAGCTGATTGGCTAGAGGCTAATAATGACAACTGAGCATTAGTCCTTTGATTACGTTCAATAATAGTTCCTGTATACGTTATTTTTTTTTGTTTAAGCTCATTTTTTAAAATTTTCGAAAAATATTCAATACTATCAATTACTGCAAATTTTAACGGTATTTTATCTGAACTTACAGCAATGCATCCTGATAAATGGTAATGGTTTTTATCTGAGTAGTTTACATCTAATTCACAATATTTATCATTTAAATCCTTACTATTAGCAGCAATAGTTCTGACATCACCAGTAAGAATAATAGGAGTATTGGAAGATACCGAAACAGAGGCTTTGGAACCGACCTTACCCGGAATAATGGTTGCATTAAAACAGTTATTATCAATAATAGCTGCAGATGGCGGAGCACTATAACATGCAGTTAAGTTATTCCAGGACCAGCCCGATGCTTTATCATGACTTGTAAAGATTGAAGTATCCAAAATCACATTTCCTGAAATTTTCTCAATGCCTTTTTGGCTCAGTGTTGCAATCATACTTTTTAATCGATCACGAGTAAAAGTTGGATCTCCACTTAATTGAATAATAAGATCACCATTTAACTGTTTATTACTTATTGAACCATTGGTTTGTATACGAGTTATAAAACGGAAATCATTACCCAGTTCAAGCTGAGCAGCTAACGCAGTTATCACTTTTTGAGTGCTTGCTGGTTGTTTGAATTGATTACTTTTATATTTTGCTAATGTTTTAGGATTACGCCCAACAGATTGAACCAGAATGGATAAATCACTTCCTTTAGGTAAAGAAGATATATATGGCTCTACTGGTTGTGCATATAATAACCCCGAAATAAAAGGAAGAAGAGTGAGAATAATTATCCTAAATTTTGTCATAAATACTGGCTCAAAATATTATTAAATTAAAACAGTTAAATAAGAATTGCAAATATAACTTTTTTTGATTTAGCTAGCAATATATACTCTATCACTTTTATAATTATATATTACGGTTAAATTAGATAAACCAACTATTCAAATTATCTAAAAACAATTAAAACTAGGTAATATAAATATGATGCAAAGTTCATTAGGATTTCCAATAGATACCATGTTGGTATTTGTTGTGCTAGTCTTGGCTGCAATTATTGTTGATTTATATGCTCACCATAACGATAAACCTATCAGTTTGAAAAATGCCATTATATGGTCACTTTTTTGGATAATTGTTGCACTGGGGTTTGCACTATTTTTATACATTCATCATGGGAGTACTACTGCTAGCTTATTTATTGCTGGTTACGTCCTTGAAAAAGCACTATCTGTCGATAATTTGTTTGTCATTATGGCTATTTTTTCTTGGTTTTCAGTACCTAATAATTATCGACATCGCTTACTTTATTGGGGAGTTATTGGCGCTATTATATTCCGCGCCATATTTGTTGTAATTGGAACAGGTTTGTTATATTTAAGTCCTTGGATGGAATTAGCTTTTTCAATATTAGTAGCTTGCACTGGAATAATAATGCTAAAAAATCAAGATAATGGCCAAGACTTAAAGGATTATTCAAATCACTTAACTTTTCGCATCGCCAAACGTATTTTTCCATCTTACCCCAAAATTGTCGGTCATCACATTTTATTAACAAAAAAACAACTTGATATAGAACTTGCAAAACCTGAGAATAGTAATTTAGTTGGTAAAATACCTAAAAGTATTTTTTATGCTACACCGCTGTTTTCATGTATTGTTGTAATTGAGTTAAGTGACGTTATCTTTGCGTTTGATTCTGTTCCTGCCGTGATTGCTGTAAGCCAAGAACCGTTAATTGTCTATAGCTCGATGATTTTTGCTATTTTGGGGCTTAGAACTATGTATTTTATTTTGCAAGCCATGAAACAGTATTTAGCTCATCTTGATAAGGCAATTATCTGTTTACTCTTTTTTATTGCCGGAAAATTGGCATTAAATGCAAGTAATCATCTATTTGGATACGGTATTGATATAGATCCAATTACCAGTCTTTATATCGTTTTAGGCACACTAGCTTTAGGAATTATTGCTAGCATCATCTGTCCGAAAAAATAAAGTGCGATAATTAGAGTAAAAATATTGGCA
The DNA here is from genome assembly GCF_001690815.1 of Gilliamella sp. GillExp13. NCBI lineage: Bacteria > Pseudomonadati > Pseudomonadota > Gammaproteobacteria > Orbales > Orbaceae > Gilliamella > Gilliamella sp. GillExp13. The sequence continues at coordinate 51,323 of NZ_LZHJ01000023.1, forward strand.
GGTTTTCCTGCCAATATTTTTAGTATAAATTTATTGACGTTTTAAAGATCGAATAAAATAACTTATACCTAAAATAACAAACCAAATAGGAGTTGCCACTAATGCTTGGCGAGTATCAATCTCAAAAGTAAGTAATACAATCACGAAGGCAAAAAAAGCCAAACAAACTAAGCACATAAAAATGCCTCCAGGCATTTTAAATTGAGATTGTTCATGTGAGTTATTTCTTTTACGACGATAAGCAATATAAGAAATAAGAATCATCGACCAAATAAACATAAATAAAATAGCCGAAATTGTAGTTACTATAGTAAAGGCTTCCATGACATTAGGCACTAAATAAATCAAAACAACTCCACCAAACAAACATGTGCACGAGAATAATAGCCCATTAGCCGGTACAGAGCGACTCGATAATTTCCCAAAAGGTTCAGGAGCATCTTGTTTTTTAGCAAGCCCAAACAGCATTCTGCTTGTTGAGTAAATACCACTATTAGCAGATGATGCTGCTGAAGTTAATACTACAAAATTAATAATACTTGCAGCAGCAGGCAAGCCAATTAGAGTGAATAATTCTACAAAAGGACTTTTGTTTGGAGAAATAAACTCCCATGGAGTTACACTCATAATAATGATTAAAGCAAAAACATAGAAAAAGATGATACGCGCAGGCACTGAATTAATTGCACGAGGCAAATTTTTGCACGGATCAACGGTTTCAGCTGCAGTTGTGCCAACTAACTCAATCCCAACAAAAGCAAAAATAGCAATTTGAAATCCAGCAAAAAAACCCATACTACCATGAGGGAAAAAGCCCCCGTATTCCCACAAATTCGAAAATGCAGCTGTGGTACCCGTTTGTTCGGAATGAAAAGCAGTCAAAATGAGTACAAGCCCAATTCCTATCAATGCAAAAATTGCAATAATCTTAATCATTGAAAACCAAAATTCTGTTTCACCAAACATTTTTACCGTTAATAAGTTTAGTGTTAAAAGTAAAGCAACTGTTAATAACATTGGTATCCATGACTGCAGTTCAGGAAACCAATGTTGCGCATATCCAGCAATTGCAATAACGTCGGCAATCCCTGTAATTACCCAACAAAACCAATATGTCCAACCAGTAAAAAATCCAGCCCAAGGACCCAAAAGGTCATTGGCAAAATCACTAAAAGATTTGTACTTTAAATTAGAAAGAAGGATTTCCCCCATCGCTCGCATAACAAAAAAAAGGATAAAACCAATAATCATATAAACAAAAATAATAGAAGGCCCTGCAAGACTAATTGTCTTACCCGAGCCCATAAATAAGCCTGTTCCGATTGCACCACTAATTGCAATTAATTGAATATGACGGTTAGAAAGATTTCGCTTCAGATCATTTTTTGAGGATGTAATGCTCATCGCTATTATTTCCTTTTATTTTCTATATTTCTCGACTTACTAAGAGTCTAGGACTATAAAGTCTATAGAATAAAATCGCAAGTTGAATTGTTATGAAAACTTTTTATGGATTCATAATAATTATCTGTAGTTTCTTATAATAGAATTGTGTAGCATAACTAACCATATTGCTTAACTTATTATAATTATTTTTCAAGATGAAAGAAAAAGATCGTTATTATTATTTTTATTTTTTAAGTATTTTACTTGTTTTATCTATTTTTATTGGTAGCCAATACTATTCAAATAAACCAACTAATCAAGGCCAACAATATAAAGATGGGAAATTATCTTTACCACTTAACATTAATCATCCTCAATTAAGTATTCCTGTCAACATATCAGACTACATTATTCAAATAGCTAAAATTAAATCGTCATCGCCTTCTTTATATAAAAAAAATGAACATATTTATAAAGCAATAAATGAGTGGATTAGCCGTTCTTTAACGGTTGATGAATTTTACAAGGTGGGACTTAACAGTTACGAAATGGTTGGACAAGATGGGTATGGCAATATACATTTAACAGGCTACTACACTCCGATAATCAAAGCAAGGCATCAACCAACAGCAGAATTTAAATACCCTATTTATAAGATGCCAGTTGTTAGTGATGAAGAACAACTACCAAATCGTGAACAAATTTATAATGGAGCTCTTTCTGATAGAGATCTTGAAATTGCATACAGTAATTCCTTAATGGATAACTTTATTATGGAAGTACAAGGTAGTGCCTATATTGATTTTGAAGATGGTTCACCTTTAGTCTTCTTCAGCTATGGAGGTAAAAATAATTATGGCTATTCTAGTATAGGAAGATTATTAGTAGAACAAGGCGAAATAGAAAAAGAAAAAATTTCTATACAATCAATTAAAGATTGGGCAAAAAACAAACCAGAAAATAAAATTAAAGCTTTACTAATTCAAAACCGTTCATTTGTTTTTTTTAATCCACAATATAATGCTGAAGTTACGGGTGCTGCTGAAATACCTTTGGTTGCAAATGCATCAGTTGCATCGGATAAATCAGTCATTCCTTTAGGATCTGTAGTATTAGTTGATGTGCCGCTTCTTGAAGACGATGGGCAATATCGAGGTAGACGAGAAACTCGACTTATGGTTGCACTTGATGTTGGTGGTGCTATAAAAGGTCAACATTTTGACCTTTATCTAGGAATAGGAGATAAAGCAGGAAAATTAGCCGGATACTATAACCATTATGGACGCGCATGGGTACTACAGCCTTAAACTACTAACGTCGACGCCATCAAAAGAACCTGTTAGAATAAAGTAATACAAGCTGAATTAAGGATAACTCATGAGATTATGTGACAGAGATATCGAAGCATATTTAAAAAATGGTAAATTAAAAATAACACCGCAGCCTGCAGCAAGCTGTATTAATGGTGCGACTGTTGATGTTAGATTAGGTAATCAATTTCGAACTTTTCGAGAACATACTACACCTTATATAGATTTAAGTGGCCCAAAAGAAGAAGTATCTGCAGTCTTGGAACGAGTGATGAGTGAAGAAATAGTATTACCTGAAGGTGACGCCTTTTACTTACATCCTGGCGAGTTAGCATTAGCTGTAACTTTAGAATCAGTCACTATTCCTGACGATTTAGTTGGCTGGTTAGATGGCCGTTCATCACTTGCTAGATTAGGTCTAATGGTTCACGTTACAGCTCATCGTATCGACCCCGGCTGGCAAGGACAAATTGTATTAGAATTTTATAATTCAGGAAAAATTCCATTAGCACTTAGGCCTGGAATGACAATCGGCGCGCTCAGTTTTGAAACGCTAACTGGTCCTGCTACAAGACCATACAATCGGAGGTTAGATGCAAAATATAAAGACCAGTATGGTGCTGTTGCCAGTCGTATTGATAAAGACTGAATAATCGATAACCATAACGAAGGAACATTAATATGATCAAAAAAATATTGGTTATTCTATTTGCTTTAATTTTAGTCATAACAATTAGTGTTGTTTCATTGATTGTTTTTGTTGATCCCAACAACTTTCGTGGGTTTATTTCTGATACAGTTAAAGATAAAACAGGATATGAATTATCCATCGATGGAAATTTACGTTGGCATATATGGCCGCAAGTGAGTATTTTAACTGATTCAATTAAGCTAACTGATGCAGGAGCTTCAAAACCCCTTCTAACTGCAGATAATATGAGATTAGACGTTGAGTTACTACCTCTATTCTCCAAAAAATTATCTGTCAAAAATGTTTTTATAAAATCAGCAGTTATCAGTATCACCAATGAAAGTAAAGGTAATATTGCAAAAAATGGTACAAAAACATCATCTAATACAACTACGAATAAACCAACTGATTCTAAAGATCAAAAAATTTCATCTAATTGGAAATTTAGCTTAAATAAATTTGAAGTTAGTGATAGTACTGTGACATTACAACATAATAATGATTTAATTAACTTTAGAAATATTAATCTAGTGTTAGAACAAAATAGTGAAAAAAATATTTCTATCGATTTAAAAGGTAATATAGATAAAAATCAACAAGATCTATCTTATTTGATACATGCATATGTCGATTTAAATCAATTTCCAGAACAAGCGTTAATCGATTTAAAGAAATTAGATTTCATTTATAAAGGTGTCGACAATTCAACAAAAGAGCTAAAAGGTAACATTAGCGGTGTATTTAACTACCAACATCCACAAATGTTACTTAAAAGCCAAAATTTAGCTTTTTCAATTAATGAAAATCATTTTACTGCTACAATAAATGCTGATTTAGCAAATAAACCATATATAAATTTGCAGTTAAATTCAGATAAAATCGATCTCACTTCGTTCTTGAAAACAAGTCAAAATTCAAATAAAGAAGCAAATCCTCAACAAACTTCACCAGTGGTGTCGAATGTCACAAAAACCAATAATGAATTAAACTTTCTGAATAATTTTAATGCTAAAGCTAAATTAAATATTAAACAGATTAATGCTAACAAAGTAACATTAAATAATATTGACATTGATATGATCAATGAGGAAGGTATTGCAATATTTAAAAAGATTAACTTTGATATTGCTAATGGCCATATAGCTGCAACTGGTTTAGCAAATGGCAAACAAAAAAGTACACTAATGAAGCTTAATACCAAAATATCAAATGTTGATTTAAATACATTTTTTAATCAATTAAATATAGCACATGATTTAGAGGGTTTATTTAACGCTACTGGAGATTTAGAAAGCAACAGCTTATCTGGTTCAAAAATCTTAGCCAACTTGCAAGGAAATTTGAATATAGTAGTGACTAATGCAAGGCTAAATAATTTAAATATTCAAAGAATCATCCAAAATACAGCAACTCAATATTCAAAGGACATCATGACTCCTGAAAATCAAAAAAAATATACTGAATTCCATAAAATTTCAGCTATTGGTAACTTAAGGCAAGGTAATTTGCAATTGTCGACATTAAATGCCAATTCTGAAACTCTTGATGTCATTGATGGCTCAGGGCGAGTTGGTTTTTTAAAACAAGATTTGGATGTTAATTTGAATTTAAAAATATTAGGTGGCTGGAACGGTAAAAGTGAAACAATTAGTAAACTGCAAAAGTTAACAATACCACTACGTATTTATGGGCAATTTGCTAATCTTCATTATCAAATAGATATGAGTAAATTAATTACCGATGCACTAAGCGATAAATTACAAGAACGTTTAGACAAACTCCGCGAAAAATTAAAAACTCATGACTCTAAAGATAATTCAAAATCTAAATCAAAAGCTGCAGATATCTTAGGCGAGCTAATAAGAAAGTAACAAGAAAAAAAGGTGAAGTTGAGCAAATTTATCTTCACCTTTTTATGTTTAGAAGTTAAACTTTTTATAAAATAAACTTACTTAGATCTTCATCTGCAACAAGCTTATCTAAATGATCGCTTACATATTTAGCATCAATAGTTACAGTTTCTCCACCGAGTTCACTAGCTTCGAATGAAACATCTTCCATCAAGCGTTCCAAAACAGTATGCAACCTGCGGGCACCAATATTTTCATTTTGCTCATTTACTTGCCATGCTGATTCCGCAATTTTACGAATACCATCCGAGGTAAAATCGATGTTAACTCCTTCAGTTGCCATTAGAGCTTTATACTGAACAGTAAGTGAAGCATTTGGTTCGGTTAAAATACGTTCAAAATCTTCACTTGTTAGAGCTTGTAATTCAACCCTAATTGGTAATCTGCCTTGTAATTCAGGAATTAAATCAGATGGATTTGCTGTTTGGAAAGCACCTGATGCAATGAACAAAATATGATCCGTTTTAACAGATCCATGTTTAGTCGACACTGTACAACCTTCAACCAATGGTAAAAGATCTCGTTGTACTCCCTCACGTGAAACATCTGGGCCTGAAGAATTACCACGTTTACAAACTTTATCTATTTCATCAATAAAAACAATTCCATTTTGTTCTACTGCTTCAATCGCCTCATGTTTAAGATCATCAGGATTAACCAATTTAGCAGCTTCTTCTTCAATGAGTTGTTTGAGCGCATCTTTAATCTTCATTTTACGTGGTTTTGTTTTTTGTCCACCTAAATTTTGAAACATTGACTGTAATTGATTGGTCATCTCTTCCATACCTGGAGGAGCCATAATTTCAACACCAATATTAACACCAGCTAATTCGATTTCTATCTCTTTGTCATCAAGTGAACCTTCACGTAATTGTTTGCGGAAAGCTTGTCTTGCTGTTGTATTATTATCTTCAACTTGTCCCCACCCATCTTTAGCTGGTGGTACAAGTACATCCAAAATGCGCTCTTCAGCTAATTCTTCCGCTCGATTACGATTGCGTTCAATCGCCTCTTGACGGATCATTTTTACTGCAGAATCAGTTAAATCCCGAATAATTGAATCAACTTCTTTCCCCACATAACCAACTTCGGTAAACTTAGTTGCTTCTACTTTAATAAACGGTGCATGCGCTAATTTGGCTAGACGTCTTGCAATTTCAGTTTTACCAACACCTGTTGGCCCAATCATAAGTATATTTTTTGGTGTAACTTCATGACGTAATGTTTCATCTAGTTGCATACGGCGCCAACGATTACGTAACGCAATTGCAACAGAACGTTTTGCTTTTTCTTGCCCAATAATATGTTGATTTAGTTCGCTTACAATTTCACGAGGAGTCATTTCAGACATAGTTAAATTTCTCTTAAATCAGATTAATAATTAAGTTCTTCAATTGTTTGGAAATTATTGGTATAAACACAAATGTCTCCAGCAATCGATAATGATTTTTGCACAATATCATGTGCAGAAAGTGAGGTATTATCTAGTAGTGCTCGTGCCGCTGCTTGCGCATAAGGGCCTCCAGAACCAATAGCAATTAAATCATCTTCTGGTTGAATGACATCACCAGTACCTGTAATAATCAATGATGCACTTTCATCAGCAACAGCAAGTAGTGCCTCTAGCTTACGTAGCATTCTATCTGTTCGCCAGTCTTTAGCTAGTTCGACAGCTGCTTTAGTTAAATGTCCTTGATGCATCTCTAGTTTTCTTTCAAACAGTTCAAATAGTGTAAAAGCATCTGCTGTACCGCCAGCAAAACCTGCAATCACTTTGTTATTATATAAACGACGAACTTTACGAGCATTTCCCTTCATAATAATACGCTCGCCGAGCGTAACTTGCCCATCGCCACCTATAACCACTTGACCTTCACGACGGACACTGACAATTGTCGTCATATTCTGCTCCTTCTTTCACTTAAGTAACTTTATTCGGAATGAATAGACTATATATAGGGATGATTAATATAATTTCAACATTTTAATTTGAAGATATTGTTAATTTATTTTAAAAAAATTTCTGGAAATATAGCGTTTGCGAATAGAAACTATTTTGGTTGAAAGTCAATTGTCATTATTTTTACTTGATTATAAAATGTGCTTGCAGGTTTTGGAATAATAGCTTGTTTAGTTGCAGAAAGGGCTTCTCGACATAATGCATCATCACCACCTTTTGCACTCACATCAAGCAATAAACCATCGGGTGCAATTTGAATTTCTAATACACAATTTCGGCCACTATATAATTTATTAGGATTAATAAACTTATTGCTAATCGCATTTTGAACTAATGATTTGTATTTATTTAGCTCTCCATCAGAAGCACCTTTACGACTAGCAGCACCACCTGATGGATTAGATGTGCCTGATGTTAACCCGTTTAGTAAATTATCAAGTTCTTTATCTTTTTTAGCTTGTGCAGCTCGCTTAGCTTTATCGGCAGCAGCTTTTTCAGCGGCTTGCTTTTTTGCTTGCTCTTCTTTCTCTTTAGCTAACTCAGCTTGTTTTTGTTCATTTTCAATTCTCTGCTTTTCTATAATTTCCTGTTCGGCTTTAGCTTTAGCTTCTTGTTCAGCTTTTTGTTTAATTAACTCTTCTTGTTTACGTTGATTTTCCTCACGTTGCTTTTCTAATAGCTCTCGCTCAGCTTTTAATTTAGCTTCTTGCTCAGCTTTTTGTTTAGCTAATTCCGCTTGCTGTTGTTCTAAACGCTGCTTTTCAGCTTGTCTTTGCTGTTCTTCTAGCTGTTCTTTAGCTTTACGTTCATCTTCTTCTTTTTGCCTTGCTACCCGTGCCGCCTGTGCAGCCTCTGCCTCTTTCTTTTGTAGTTCTTCTACTTTTAAGCGCTCTCTTTCTAACTCTTTAAGTCGTTGCTGTTGAGCCAGTTGCTGTTCTTGTAAAGCTTGAGCCTGCTCTTCTATTTGTTGCTGCCTTTGTTGCTCAGCCCGCTTTTGGCTAATCTGTGTTTTTAGTTGTCTTTGGTATTGTTCATTCATTACAGAAGGATCAACCATAATAGCATCGATAGAGTTGCCGTTAAAGCTACCATAATTAACATCATTACTATACATAACTCGGTAACCTAAAATAATAATTAAAATGATATGTAGTATAATAGATATTACAATAGCTATACTTAATTTTGAATTTGACTTATGAGACATTGCTGACATCTTTTATAATATTTAAATTGGTTGAGTCATTAATCCTACAGACTTAACACCTGCTGATTGTAATAAATTCAACGCTTTTATAATTTCTTCATAGGGAACATCTTTAGCTCCACCAACTAAAAACACGGCCTTTTCATTAAGCAACATCTGTTGCTTAACTTCTGCAACAATTTTTTCTTGTGGTAAATTAGCTTGACGGTCCTGCTCAATAATTAGAGCATAAACTCCAACACCTGATACTTCAATAATGATTGGTTTAGTTTCTGATGGTGAAATCGTCTTAGATTCCGATGCTTCAGGTAGATCAACTTCAACACTTTGACTAATAATTGGTGCCGTTGCCATAAAAATAAGCACTAATACTAATAGTACATCAAGTAAAGGTACTATATTGATCTCAGATTTAGTCGAATAACGAGAACGTCTGCTTCTACTCATAATTATTTCCTAACAGCAACTGCTTGGCGTTGTAAAATTGCAGAAAATTCATCAATAAAGTTAAGATAGCTTTGTTCAATTCGACTCACACTCAATGATAAACGATTATAAGCAAGTACGGCAGGAATAGCAGCAAATAGACCAATTGCGGTTGCAATTAATGCTTCAGCAATCCCTGGCGCAACCATCTGTAACGTTGCCTGTTTAACTGCACCTAAAGAAATAAATGCATGCATAATTCCCCACACAGTACCAAACAAACCAATATATGGACTAATAGAACCTACTGTACCTAGAAAAGGAATGTGTAATTCAAGGATATCAAGTTCACGATTCATAGCTAAACGCATAGAACGCAATGCTCCATCTAAAGCAGATTCTGCCATATTTGGATTAATTTGATAAAGCCGTGAAAACTCCTTAAAACCTGAATAAAAAATATGCTCTGTACCACTAATTTCTTCTTTATAAAATTTCGCTTTATCAAATAAAATATTTAAATCATCAGCAGCCCAAAAACTATTATCAAATTCCTCAACTTGTTTTTTAGCTTTTCCTAAAATCTTACTCCGTTGAAATATAATAGCCCATGATATAACAGAAAAAGTAAGTAGCAATAACATAACACATTGTACTAACAAACCCGCTTGCAAAAATAGATTAATAATGTTCAGATTTTCCACTTATATAAACTCCAAAACTAATAACTTAGGAAGCCCGCATGGCTTCATCTTAGCGATATCTACACAGGCAATAAGCACATCTGCTGTGCTGATAACTCGTTCATTTTGATTAACAATAGTCTGTTTGAAAATAATAGATGCTTTGCGAGTTTGATCCACCTTAGTACTAATAGTAAGCATATCATCTAAACGAGCAGGAAAATGGTAGCTAATATCCATCTTTTTAACAACAAACGCAATATTTTCTTGTAATAAGGTCTGTTGGCTAATTCCTAGTTGTCTTAAAATTTCAGTCCTTGCTCTTTCGAAAAATGCTAGATATCTAGCATGATAAACTACACCGCCTGCATCTGTGTCTTCATAATAAACTCTTGCATTCCAATTGAATTGTTTCATATCCAAATCACACTAATCAAATTTGGTGTTATTATATCTGAATATAAACTTCCCTGCACTATAATATAAAAAACAGCAAATGAAAACAATTATCATTTTCCTTTATTGTATTGCTAATATTTTACTTACTAATTAAAAAGGTGACTATTTGTCACCTTTTTATTAATTTATACTTGATATTATTTGTTATTAGTTTCTTTTTCGCTACCCCTTTCAACTAACAAACCTGTAACAGCCGATAGCATACATGCAGCAATAATTCCTATAAACCACAAAATGTAATACATAATAGTTCCTTAATAAAGAGAATGTTTATTATTTTCAATATGATTTTTATCTAGTCTTCCAAACATTTTGATATATGACCAAATAGTGTATATAAGGACAATAGGTAAAAATATAAGAACCACAATAAACATAATATTAAGTGTTAATTGGCTTGATGATGCATCCCATATTGTTAAACTTGCATTTGGCATAATGCTTGAAGGCATAATAAATGGAAAAGTTGCAATACCATAGGTAAATAAAACACAGGCAATTGTTAATACTGATGAAATAAATACTAATGCATTTTTGTTTAGACTAGAAAAAAGAATAGTAAGCAGTGGTAACACCATACCTAAAACAGGGACTATCCATAAAACTGGATAATTCAGATAGTTATCTAACCATGAAGCATCAGTAGAAACTGTTTTAGTCAATGGATTAGATGCTGCATTATAATCAATCACACTGGTAACTTCATAACCATGAATGCCAAATGCAACCCAAACTCCAGCCAAAACAAATGCAATTAACATTACTAAGCTAGCAATTTGTGTAGCCTTTCTGGCTCTTAAATAAAGTTCCCCTGATGTTTTCATTTGTAACCAAGCACCACCATGAGCAACAAATAACATTAAGCTAACAACGCCAGTCAACAATGCAAAAGGATTAAGCAAACCAAAGAAGTTACCATCATAAAATACACGATAAGAGTTATCAAATCGGAAAGGAACACCTTCTAATAAGTTACCAAAAGCAACACCAAAAACTAATGCTGGCACAAAACTACCTGCAAAAATACCAGCATCCCATAAATTACGCCATTTTGAATTTTCTAGTTTACTACGATAATCAAAACCAATTGGTCTAAAAAATAGCGCACAAAGAACTAAAATCATTGCAATATAAAAACCAGAAAACGACGCAGCGTATACCATTGGCCAAGCAGCAAATATTCCTGCACCAGCAGTAATTAACCATACTTGGTTACCATCCCAATGAGGAGCAATTGCATTAATCATAATGCGACGTTCTGTATCAGTCTTACCAATAAATGGTAATAAAATACCGACGCCCATATCAAACCCATCTGTTACAACAAAACCGATTAAAACAACACTAATCAGCACCCACCAGATGACGCGTACAATCTCGTAATCAATCATTGTGTATACTCCCTATGACCTATCTGTTACTGGTTGTGTTTTTTCGTAATGATAATTGCCTGTACCTAAAGAACTTGGTCCTAAGCGAGCAAACTTAAACATTAAGAATAATTCAGCAATTAAGAATAGTGTATAAAGTCCACAAATAAGAACCATAGTGAATAACACTTCACCAGCTGTTAATGATGAATTTGCTACTCCAGTCGGTAAGATGTCTTGAATTGCCCAAGGTTGACGGCCATACTCGGCAACAAACCAACCTGACTCACATGCCAGCCAAGGGAACGGTAAAAAAAGAATTAATATGCGGTGTAACCAACGCTTTTCACCAATTTTATTTTTATAAGTGGTCCATAAAGCAAACCCAGTCCCCAAAATCATTAATACACCAAGGCCAACCATAACTCTGAAAGCCCAGAATAGAGGCCAAACTGTAGGAATTGAGTCTTCTGCCGCAGCCTTTATATGCTCTTCAGTAGCCTGAGGTATAGCCAAATTATCACGATCAGTAAAACGCTTGACTAAATAACCATAACCTAAATCAGACTTATTATCTTCAAAAGCTTTCAGTACATTAGGGTCTTGATTACCCTGATGGATCTTCTCCAAATTGCTATAGGCTAATATCCCATTGCGAATTCTTTTTTCATTATTTGCTAAAATATCTTTTAATCCTGTTACTTGAGTATCAAGTGAACGAGTGGTCATTATTCCCATAACATATGGGATCTCTATTGCAAACAAATTTTCTTTATTGCTTTGTGATGGAAAAGCAATAACATTAAATGATGCTGGAGCAGGTTGAGTTTCCCATTCTGCTTCAATTGCTGCAAGTTTAGCTGGCTGAACAGTTGTCATCTCATGACCTGCTTCATCACCCATAATCGCCACAACGATTGACATAATAAATCCAAATGTGGCTGCAACAGCGAAAGATCGTTTGGCAAAGGCAACATCACGTTTTTTTAACAAATAGTAAGAGCTAATACTTAAAATAAAAATAGCACCTGTTAAATAACCTGCTGCAACAGTATGAACAAATTTATATTGGGCAACTGTGTTAGTAATTAACGCATAGAAATTAGCCATTTCCATGCGTGAATTAATAGGGTTAAATTCAGAACCTATTGGGAATTGCATCCAACCATTAGCAACTAAAATCCAAAGAGCTGAAAGGTTAGAACCAAATGCGACACACCAAGTCACCATTAAATGTTTACCACGGCTTAATCTATCCCAGCCAAAGAAAAACAAACCTACCATGGTTGATTCTAAAAAGAATGCCATTAAACCTTCAATAGCTAACGGTGCACCAAAAATATCTCCCACATAATGCGAATAATAAGACCAGTTAGTACCAAATTGAAATTCCATGGTTAAACCTGTTGCGACACCTACTGCAAAGTTGATACCAAACAGTTTACCCCAGAATTTTGTCATATCTTTCCAGACTTGCTTACCACTAACAACGTATACCGTTTCCATAATTGCTAGCATAAACGCTAATCCTAGCGTTAATGGAACAAAAATAAAATGATACATTGCAGTAAGAGCAAACTGGAGCCGTGAAAGTTCTACTATATCTAGCATAAACGCTCCCTAATCCTTAAATGATCACAAATTTCTACGTTATTGCCAAGCATTATACACCGATAATCACAGAATAAAATTGATATACATCAAAAAATTTATATTTTGAGTTGTTTTTTTACTGCATCACCTATATCGGTAAGGCTTGTTACAACTGCAATACCTGCAGATTGCAATGCTTTAGATTTTTCTACTGCTGTTCCTTTCTTTCCTGAAATAATTGCACCTGCATGCCCCATACGTTTTCCTGATGGAGCTGAAACACCAGCAATATAAGCTATAACAGGTTTAGTTACATGTTTTTTAACATATTCAGCTGCTTCTTCTTCAGCACTACCACCAATTTCACCTATCATTACAATAACTTCAGTTTTAGGATCTTGCTCAAGCAATGCTAAAATAGAAATAAAATCACTACCAGGTATAGGGTCACCTCCTATACCTATACATACGGATTGCCCTAAACCAATATCCGTTGTTTGTTTAACCGCTTCATAAGTTAACGTTCCAGAACGCGAAACAATGCCAACCTTTCCTGCACGATGAATATGTCCAGGCATAATACCAATTTTACATTCATCAGGAACAATAATACCCGGGCAATTTGGTCCAATCATTACAACATTATTTTGTTGTAATTTTGCCTTAACAACAAGCATATCTAGAGTTGGAATACCTTCGGTAATACAGACTATTAGTTTAATGCCTGCATCAATCGCTTCCAAAATAGAATCCTTACCAAATGCTGCTGGCACATAAATAACACTAGCTGTTGCACCAGTTGCAACAACCGCTTCTTTAACAGTATTAAAAACAGGTAAACCTAAGTGGGTTGTTCCTCCTTTACCTGGTGTCACACCACCAACTAACTTAGTACCATAGGCAAGCGCTTGTTCAGAATGAAAAGTTCCCTGACTACCAGTAAATCCTTGACAGATAACTTTTGTTTCTTTATTAACTAAAATTGACATAATAACTATTCTCCATGCGTCCTATTATTTGGCAACAGCAACAATTTTTTGGGCCGCATCTAGTAAACTTTCGGCAGTAATAACATTTAATTTACTTTTAGCTAAAATTTCTCGAGCAAGCTGTGCATTGTTACCTTCAAGGCGAACAACAACAGGAACAATAAGACCTATTTCTTTAATTGCACTAATAATTCCATCGGCAATTAAATCGCAACGAACAATACCACCAAAAATATTAACTAAAATCGCTTTCACGTTTTTGTCAGATAATATCAACTTAAATGCTTCAGCAACACGCTCTTTCGTTGTGCCACCACCAACGTCCAAAAAGTTAGCTGGCGAACCACCATGTAGTTTAATAATATCCATAGTTGCCATCGCAAGACCTGCACCATTAACCATACAACCAATATTGCCATTTAATGATACATAGCTAATACCTTGTTTTGCGGCAATTGACTCACGTTCATCTTCTTGAGTTGTGTCCCTTAAAATATTTAAATTAGGATGTCTAAAAATAGCATTATCATCTAACACAACTTTTGCGTCCAAACAAATTAGCTCATCGGAATCAGTAATCACTAATGGATTAACTTCAGCTAATGAAACATCATTTTCTAAAAATAGTTTTGCAAAATTAACAAATAACTTTGTAAATTGATTAATTAATTTACCTGTTAATCCCAATTTGAACGCAAGTTCACGCCCTTGGTAAGCACAAGGGCCAGTTAACGGGTCAAGTGAAGTTTTATAAATTAAATATGGTGTTTTTTCAGCAACGCTTTCAATATCAACACCACCTTCTGTCGAAGCCATAATTACTACACGCTTGGAACTACGATCGACCACTGCTCCTAAATAAAGTTCTTTCTGAATATTAGACGCTTTTTCAATTAAAATCTTATTAACTGGTTGACCTTTATCGGTGGTTTGATAAGTAACTAGATTTTGCCCTAACCATTTTTCAGCAAATTGCATTATTTCACTATAGTTTTGAGTACAAATAACACCACCAGCTTTACCCCTTCCCCCTGCATGAACTTGACATTTAGCAACCCAAGCTCCTAAATTTGTCCCTGAAGATAAGTCAGCTAATGTATCTTGTATTTCACCGATTGAGTTACAAACATACCCTTCAGGTACAGGCAAATTATATTGTTTAAAAAGATATTTAGATTGATACTCATGCAAATTCATAATGAAATTCCACAGCCTAATTTAATATAAAAAATAGGCAATAATTTTAATGCAAGATAAATAAATTGTATAGCACATAATAACTTATGTTCTGTGTAATTTAGAATTATTGCTGATAATAAGTGACAATGATATACTCCTAAAATATTTTAATATCATAGATAGTAAAGGTACAAATATGAAACAAGTTGGTATTTTTTTTGGTAGTGATACAGGTAATACAGAAAATGTAGCAAAGCAAATCCAACTCATTTTAGGTAGTGACAAAGCTGATCTTTTCGACATTGCAAAAGCCACTAAAGAAAACATTGAACAATACGATTACCTATTTTTCGGTATTCCAACTTGGTACTATGGTGAATCTCAAGCTGACTGGGATGACTTTTTTCCCAATTTAGAAAAAATTGATTTTAGTGGTAAAACAGTGGCTATCTTTGGTTGTGGCGATCAAGAAGACTATGCAGAATATTTCTGTGATGCTATGGGAACACTCCGCGATATTATTGAACCTAAAGGAGCAAAAATTGTTGGACACTGGTCAACCGAAGGTTATAGTTTCGAAGCATCTAAAAGCTTAATTGATGACACTCATTTCATTGGTTTAGCCATTGATGAAGATCGTCAACCAGAATTAACTGAAGAACGTATTAACAATTGGGTAAATCAAGTCAAAACAGAAATGAAAATTTAGTCTATTGAATTGATTTCTTTTATTTACCGTACATAGTTCCTATAATGAATTATGATCAATAAATTAATTGGGAAGTAATATGACAAATCATGATAATGATAATAACGAAGCACTCAAAAGTGCTGGTTTAAAGGTTACGTTACCACGATTAAAGATTTTAGAATTATTACGAGATCCTTCATGCCAACACATTACTGTAGAAGATCTTTACAAAAAACTACTTAATATGGGGGAAGAAATTGGACTTGCAACAGTTTACCGTGTTTTGAATCAATTTGATGATGCTGGAATTGTTACTCGTCATAACTTTGAAGGTGGCAAAGCAGTATTTGAACTAGCAACACAACAACATCATAATCATTTAATTTGTTTAGATTGTGGCGAAGTATTTGAGTTTCGTGATGATATTATCAATGCTAGACAAAAAGAGATTGCTGAACAATATGGTGTTAATTTAACTTTTCACAGTTTATATCTATATGGCCATTGCCAGTCGGGTGATTGCAAAGCCCATCCCGAACTTCATCACAAAAAATAAGCCTATTCCAATAGGCTTTTTATTTAGAATATATCAATTCATCTTTAGTGCTAGGACAATAATTGAATGAAACAACTTTTAAATTTTATTCCTCTTGTATTCTTTTTTGTATTTCTAACCAAGTATGATATTTTTGTTGGCGTTCAAGCATTAATGATTGCTGCTACCTTGTGTTTTCTTCTTGTTCTAATTTTATATAGAAAATTAGATAAAGTAGAACTAATTTCTTATCTGATGGTTATGGTTTTTGGTGGATTCACACTCTATATGCGTGATCCTAATATCATAAAATGGAAAGTAACTATTATTAATTTCTTATTTGCCTTAGCCCTATTAGTTAGCCAATTTTTTTTCAAAAAAAACCTACTTCAAACAATGTTAGGTAAAGAAATACAACTAGAAACCAACATATGGAATAAATTAAATTTATTATGGATCTTCTTTTTTATATTATGTGGCACCATTAGTTTAGGAGCGACCTATTACATGACAGATGATTTCTTTTGGATATTTAAAGTATTTATTTTACCTGGTGCATCCTTACTATTATCGTTGATATCAGGTATCTATATCTATAAAAATATGAATAAAGATACCGAAAATAAATAAATTGTACATACGGAGTAATTTAGCATGACACAAAATATAGCCCCTAAAGGTCAATTAGTACTTAGAACGCTAGCAATGCCTGCTGACACTAATCCGCATGGTCACATTTTTGGTGGATGGATAATGTCTCAAATGGATCTCGCTGGAGGTATTTTATCAAAAGAAATAGCCAGAAATCGAGTTGTAACCGTTAATGCTAGTAGTATTACATTTTACAAGCCCGCAATGGTAGGAGATGTTGTTTGTTGTTATGCTCATTGCATCAAAACTGGAAAAACCTCTATCACAATTGGTATTGAAGTTTGGGTTAAAAAAGTCATAGATACATCGGATTCAACACAACGGTTTTGCATAACAGATGCCGTATTCACATATGTTTCAGTAGATAAACATAATAATCCAAAACCATTACCTGAAGTATTTCAAAATTATGATTGTACTAAAGATCCAATAACCAAGTTAAACCTAACTGATAGCTAATTAAATATGCAATTTACCTCATTTCATGCATTAATTAGTACTTTGATCTTCCTTGTTTATTGGTTGATCATTGTTTCAACAACTTTACGGATTGTCTTTAAGCGAAGACCGACAACTTATGTTATTGCATGGATGCTGGTTATTTATATTTTACCGCTTGTCGGTGTGATTCTTTATTTTTCACTGGGCGAAGCTCACTTAGGTCAGCAACGAGTTAAACGCGCACAAAAAATGCGCCCGACTATTTCCAAGTTTATTAACCAACTAAGTGACTTTCCTGACATATTCACCAACAAAGTCAGCCAAGTCAGCAAACCAATTTTTCAGCTTTGTAAACATCAAACTGGTCTTGATGGAATTAATGGCAATCATATTGAGTTACTGAGTGAAACAAACATAATTTTTAACCGTTTAATTGATGATATAAATCATGCGACATCAAATATCGAAATGGTATTTTATATATGGAATGAAGGTGGTCGTGCTGATGATGTCGAGCAAGCACTTATTCAAGCAACTAAACGAGGTGTAACTTGCCGATTAATGGTTGATTCTGCTGGTAGCAGACATTTTATTAAAAGTAATGCTAGTAAAAGAATGCGTGCTGCAGGCATCATCATTGTCGAAGCCTTACAAGTAAATTTACTTCGATTTATGTTTAGGCGATTAGACTTACGTCAACACCGCAAAGTAGCTATTATCGATAACTATATATCTTATACTGGTAGTATGAATATTGTCGATCCGCTTTTCTTTAAACAAAATAAACATGTTGGCAAATGGGTTGATATCATGGTCAGAATGAATGGTCCCGTTACAACCCTTATGGGTGCCTTATATGCCAGTGATTGGGAATTAGAAACTGGCAAATATTTATCACTACCGAAAATTACTGATTTCGCTGAACCACCTGAAGATAATAAACACATTATGCAATTAATCGCATCGGGTCCAGGTTATATGGAAAACATGATCCACCAAGTATTATTAACAGCAATTTATTCGGCACAAGAACAAATTATTTTCACTACACCTTATTTAGTACCAAGTGATGATATTTTACATGCTGTATGCACAGCTGCACAGCGAGGTGTTGAAGTCATTATCATCATTCCCAAAAATAATGACTCACTAATGGTTAAATGGGCAAGCCGAGCTTTTTTTGCTGAATTATTAAATGGTGGAGTAAAACTCTATCAATTCAATGATAATTTGCTACATACCAAAAGTGTTTTAATTGACAATCAATTAAGTCTTGTCGGTACTGTCAATTTAGATATGCGCAGTTTATGGCTTAATTTTGAAATTACAACTGTGATTGATGATGCAGAGTTCGCTAAATCTTTATCAAATCTTTTACAAAAATATTTATCTAATTCAGATGAAATAAACACCAAAGAGTGGAATCAACGCCCTATTTGGCAACGCATAGTCGAGCGACTTTTTTACTTTTTCGCACCTTTGTTGTAATTATTAACCTACTTTAAACTTATTATAATTACTAACTACTAATAACCATTTTGAGAAACATCTGGCAAAAACTGATTATCCTTTAATCGATAAACATCACTATCAATAGAACCATCAATATTAAGTGTGATTTCTCGCCAACCCGGTGCATCGTCACTTGATAATTGAAAATCATAACATTCAGGTTTAAATTGAAAGCAAGTTGAAGGAGTTGAAAATGCCTTACAATTATGCCACACATAATCTTGTTTTTGATGAATGTGTCCCCACCCAATTCCTTTTACATTGGGATGTTTTTGAATAATTTTCTCTAACTGGTCACTATTTTTTAAAATATGATGATCTAACCAATAGCAACCAGAATTAACTGGATGGTGGTGTAAAAAAACTAATGCGTCTCTATATGGATGTTCAGTTAAAACATTATGTAAAAACTTGAGTTCAGATTCAGGTAAAAAACCATAAGCCTGACCAATAACTTGGCTATTCAATAAAACAATCAACCAGTTATCTCCCAACAAAACTACCTTGTTATCAGCAAATTGATAATTTGCAAACACATCTTGCATATACGAATAATTATCATGATTGCCAGCTAGCCACACACAAGGAGTATCAAACTTAATTATTTGTTCGGCAAAACGCGCATAAGCTTTTTTAGAACCATCTTGTACAAAGTCACCCGTTGCGACAATTAAATCAAACTTTTTATTACTACGTTCAACTTCATTTATAACCGCTAGAAAGCTTGCATTAGAATTAACACCAAGCAATGAAGCATTGTCATCAGCAAAAAGATGAGTATCAGTTATATGTAATATTTTACCGTAATTTTTATTACAGATTGGAAGTTTTAGAAATGACTCCAAAATTCACCCCAATTGTCTATTAATCTATAATCATGGTTAATAATGTCAACAACACAATAGACATTGTGACTGAAAAAACAGTTTATTATAAATCCTAGCATTCTATTAAAGTGTAAAATAGTTCTCACATTTATGAAAGAAATAATTAAAAATGATGCCTAAAAAGTTATTTCCACTCTTTTATTAAGAGCTCATGATTAAGTTCTAACCACTGAAGCGCAATAATTGATGCAGCATTGTTAATCACTCCATCTTTAACCCATTGATAAGCTTGAGTTCGACTTACTACATGAACTTTAATATCTTCACTTTCTTCGTCAAGACCATGAATGCCTTCAGCGGTTGATGAGTCAACTTCACCCACCAAAATGTGCAATTGTTCAGTTAAACCTCCAGGAGATGCTAAATAACTGATGATGGGTTTACATCGACCAATAACAACTCCCGCCTCCTCCATTGCTTCACGTCTTGCTACTTCTTCAAATGATTCATTCTCATGATCCATCATACCGGCAATAAGTTCTAGTATCCAAGGACTATCTTGGGTTTCAATCGCAGCAATCCGGATTTGCTCAATTAGCACAACTTCATCACGTTTTACATCATATGCTAAAAGTACAACCGCTTGCGCACGCTCTAAAATTTCACGAGTTACAATCTCACTAATTGAACCATCAAATTTTCGATATTGAAAACGATATTCAAGCAAAGAAAAAAAACCTTTGTACAAGATTCGTTTTGTTAAATTAAACACATCATTTTTGTCAAAATTTACCAGACTGTTTTTAATTTTCATAAAAGTTCCCGAATTTAAACTGAATTTGAATAAAAAGTGCGAATGACACACAAACTATACTTACTATATACTAATTATCTGTTAAAATTACGCCATTAAAAATACTACTATATTTTAATGATTTTTAAAGAGAAAATTGATGAAAAAAACCTTAACCTTTTTAATTGGCTTAGCGTTAAGCCAATCTGTCTTTGCTGAAAATTTGATACAAGTTTATGAACAAGCAAAAGAAACTAACCCAGATCTACGCAGTTCATTAGCTGAAAAAAATAAAGCATACGCAGCAATTTCAGGTTCTCGAGCAAGTTTACTACCACAAGTTGGTTTAAGTGCTTCCTATGGTGTTACTCATGGTCGACGTGATACACGTGGAGTAAAATCTAAAAGTGGCAACTTATACCAAGTCGCATTATCTCAAAGCATTTTTAATTTCTCAAATTGGAAAGCCTTAGATATTACTAAAAAACAAGCAAGTATTGCCGATATTGCCTATCAATACCAAGGTCAAACATTAATCTTAAATACTTCTGTCGCTTATTTTAATGTATTAAAAGCACTTGATGCATTAAGCTTTATTGATGCACAGAAAAAAGCAATTGGCCGTCAGTTAGAACAAACGCGTCAACAACATCAAGTTGGTTTAGTTGCAATCACTGATGTACAAAACGCTCAAGCTAACTATGACTTAACTGTTGCACAACAAGTTAATGCATTAAATGATCTAAATAATGCCATTGAAGCATTGCGACAAGTAAGTGGTCGTTTTTATTCAAGTTTAGCAAGTGTCAATACCAATACATTTAAAACAGAATCGCCAGCACAAATCAGCGCACTGTTAAAACAATCTGAAAAATCTAATCTTAATTTATTAACAATGAGGTTAAATCAAGACATAGCGCGTGAACAAATCAAACTCTCACAGGCAGGACATTTACCTACAGCAAGTTTAGATGCATCAACTAATTTGAATAAAACTGATAGATACGGTAATAGCGTAGGGACTGGTGCTCATGGTAAATCTTATTCAGGGAATAACTATGTTGGCGTCAGTGTAAACCTACCTATCTTTTCAGGTGGTGCAACAATGTCTAAAGTTGAGCAAGCACAACAAAATTACGTCAGTTTTAGCGAAAAATTAGAAAGCACCAATCGAGGTGTAATTAATCAAGTCCGCTCATCATACAATAATATTTCATCATCAATAAGTGCCATCAAAGCTTATCAACAAGCAGTAGTTTCTGCACAAAGTTCATTAGAAGCAACCAATTCTGAGTACCAAGCTGGAACAAGAACAATTGTTGACGTATTAAATGCAACAACTCAACTATACAGTTCTAAACGAAATTTATCAGATGCAAAATATAACTATTTAACCAGTTTACTACAATTAAAATATGCAGTAGGAACTTTAACTGCTAATGATTTAGTTTATCTAAACAATATGTTAGGTAAAGAAGTAAGCACTTTAGCTACAATAAAATAATTGTAGAATCAATTATGGTAATTATAAAGAAGGCGAGCAAATCGCCTTTTTTATTATGCATAAAAACAAACCTATTACGATATTGCATTCAACACAAATTCAATAAATGCTTTTAGTTTTGGTGGTTGCTGACGATCAGCAGTATAAAGCATATTAAGCGGCTTGGCAGGTGGTAAAAATTTTTGTAATATGGGAAATAATTTTTTCTGCTTAATTGGTTCTTGTAACATAGATTCTGGCAACATGGTGATACCTAGTCCTTCAATCGCAGCTATCGCTAACGCTGTGAAGTATGATTACTTTTAAATGTCCCTGATATAGGAATATTGACTATTTCACCATTAATCATAAACGACCAAACATGATCTTTTTTATTCTGATTCACATATTGGTAAATCAAGCATTGATGCTTTTTCAAATCATCAGGTATTAATGGAACACCATATTGCGCTAAATAATCTGGTGAGGCAGCAAAAATAAGTTGATGAGGATTAAGTTTACGAGCAATAAGGCCTGAATCACTCAAATCACCAATCCGAAAAGCGATATCAAAACCGTCCTTAATTAAATCGACATAACGATCACTTAATTGTATATCGACACTAATTTGGGGATAACACTTCATAAAACTACTAATTAATGGCACTAAAGTAAAATTACCAAAAGTAAATGGTGCACTAATTCTAAGCACACCACTAGGTTTATCTAAAAACTGTTGCGCAAGCATAGAGGTGGCTTTAACTTCACCTAAAATACTAACACAGCGCTCATAATACTGCTTACCAAATTCAGTAAGATTTTGTGAACGTGTTGTTCGATTAAGTAACTTTAACCCTAATTGCGTTTCTAAAAAAAGAATATATTTCGCAACCATTTGCGGAGAGATATTTAATGAAATAGATGCCGATGCAAATGAACCTGTCTTCACAGTCAATACAAATGCCTTCATACTTCTAAAAAGATCCATATTACCAATCCACAGTTGTTAATAAAACAAATTGAAAAACATTTATCAATTTTTATTTTGCAAATATCATAGCATAAATCAAGTAAACACAAAAAAAGGAGCAAATAGATGAAAAAAATCGGCATTATAGGGGTAGGATTTGTAAGTCAAGCCTACACAACATTATTTATGCGCGCAGGTTATCAAGTTATGTTAAGTAATTCTAGAGATAAAAACACGTTAGTTACATTTATCATATATTCAACAGGTTGAATGATTTTAATTAAATACAGATATTTGAAATATTAGAGGAAATAAAAATGACCAATACACATAAAAAATATACCGCCATAACAGGTGCTAGTTCAGGCATAGGTTATGCTGCCGCTATTGCTTTTGCAAAACGAAATAAAAACCTTATTGTTATTGCAAGAAGACAAGAAAATTTGGAACTTTTACAACAAGAAATTGCAAAAATTGCCCCAGCATTAGACGTAATTATAAAACTTTGTAATTTATCACAACCAACCAACGCTTATTCCCTTTTTAATGATTTAGACAGCTATTTTATTGAAACATGGATTAATAATGCCGGTTTTGGTCATTACGGCAGTGTTAGCGATCAAGATTTAGTAAAAATAGAATCAATGCTTCATTTAAATATTGAAACCCTAACGATTTTTTCAACACTGTATGTACGTAAATATCAAAATGAACCCGAAACACAACTAATAAACATCTCCTCCCGAGGCGGGGATACTCTCGTTCCTAATGCGGTAACTTATTGCGCAACAAAATTCTATGTCAATGCTTTTACTGAAGGGCTAGCACAGGAATTAAAGCAAGCTAACGCACAATTAACCGCAAAGGTATTGGCTCCCGCTGCAACAAAAACGGAATTTGGTGAAAAAGCCAATAATGTTAGTGAATACAACTACGATGCAACTTTTACAAAGTTGCCATACAGCAAAGCAAATGGCCGAATTTTTACTGGCTTTATACGATAGCAACAAAATTATTGGGGAGATTAATACTAAAGATTTCTCTTTTTCACTAAAAGACAGCATATTTCCTTATTCAGGAAATCCGTCAGAAAATCAAAAGTAAGAAAATAATGAATTTACAAGTAATGTTAAACCAAACAGTAAAATATGAATTTTAACAAAATTGAGCTTTAGCAATCGTTATTTTGATTGCCAATTTCAGGATAAAAAGAAAAATATAGCATATTGATTTAAAGTGAAATTTTATTTACTTCGATCAAAAAATGGTGTTTAAATGAAATTGGGCGCCAGATATGGAATAGGTTTCTAAGTGTAAACGGAAAGGCTTTTATAGGCTTTTTAAAAAGTTTAAGCAACCAACCATCAGTACCCTCAAACGACATAAATTCAAAACTGGAATGGCAACATATTTATAATAAAAAAACAGCCCCAAAAAACAAAAGCTACAATTATTTATCAAATAAGCAAATTTTATACTGAAACGCATAGTTTCCTGAAACATCTTAACAAGCGAATTAACTTGTTAAGATGTGACTTCTATAATAAAGGTATCAATTACGAAATTCGCATTCCTGGTTTAGCACCACTATCTGGTGATAGTAGGTACACACCTTCATCATCACCTTTACCACTCGCACAAAGCACCATACCTTCAGAAATACCAAAGCGCATTTTACGAGGAGCTAAGTTAGCAATCATAATAGTTAAACGCCCAATTAACACCTCTGGGTCAGGATAAAACTGCTTGATACCTGAAAACACATTACGGGTTTCGTCACCAATATCAAGCGTTAATTGAAGTAATTTATCGGATCCTTCAACAAAGCAAGCATGTTTAATTAAAGCAACGCGCATATCGACTTTAGCAAAATCATCAAAATTAATCGTGTCAGCGATAGGCTCTGCAACTTTAGGTTTTGCCGGTTGGGCTAATGCAGCTTGTTGTTTTGTTTCTTCAATCATGTTTGTAATTTTATCCATATCAATACGATTAAATAAAGCTTTAAACTGATTAATTTTATGACTTGTTAAAGCATTATCAATTTCATTCCATTCTAATTTGCTATTTAAAAATGCTTCTGTACGTTCAGCCAATGAAGGCACAATTGGTTTTAAATAGGTCATTAAGATGCGGAATAAGTGAATTCCCATTGAGCAAATATCTTGCAACACTTGATCTTGCCCTTCTTGTTTAGCAACCACCCAAGGTGCCTTTTCGTCAATATAGCGGTTAGCTTCGTCAGCAAGTGCCATAATTTCACGAATTGCCTTGCCTGATTCGCGTTGTTCAAAATAGTCAGCAATCACTTCTGCTTTTTCACCAAACAAGGAATACAGTTCAGGCTCTGCCACTTTATCTGATAATTTGCCGCCAAAGCGTTTATAAATAAAACCAGCCGAACGCGAAGCAATATTAACAACTTTATTAACTAAATCACTATTTACACGTTGAACAAAGTCTTCTAAATTTAAGTCAATATCATCAATGTGTGACGACAATTTAGCCGCATAATAATAACGTAAACAATCAGGATCTAAATGTTTTAGATAGGTACTTGCTTGAATAAAAGTACCGCGTGATTTAGACATTTTTGCACCATCAACAGTCACATAACCATGTACAAAAATATTGGAAGGCTTGCGATATTCGCTACCTTCAAGCATTGCTGGCCAAAATAAGCTGTGGAAATAAACAATATCTTTACCAATGAAGTGATACAGTTCTGTATTTGAATTTTTGTCCCAAAACTCATCAAAAATCGGTTTATTTTGTTTATTACAGTAATTTAAGAAAGATCCCATATAACCAATTGGCGCATCTAACCAAACATAAAAATACTTACCTGGAGCATCGGGGATCTCAAATCCAAAATAAGGTGCATCACGGCTAATATCCCACGGTTGTAGGCCTGATTCGAACCATTCTTGCATTTTATTAGCAACTTGATCTTGTAATGTTCCTGAGCGAATCCACTCTTGTAACATATTTGAAAAAGCGGGTAGATCAAAAAAGAAGTGTTCAGAATCTTTCATAACAGGTGTAGCACCAGATACTACTGATTGGGGATTAATTAAATCAATTGGATTATAAGTTGCCCCGCAAACTTCACAGTTATCACCATACTGATCAGGCGCTTTACAGCGTGGACAAGTACCTTTTACAAAACGGTCAGGTAAAAACATCTGTTTTTCAGGATCGAATAGCTGTGAAATAACTTTAGTTTTAATATAACCATTCGCTTTCAAACGCTTATAAATTTGCTCTGATATCTCACGATTTTCTGGGCTATGTGTTGAATGGTAATTATCATAACTAATATTAAAGCCAGAAAAATCACGTTGATGTTCGGTTTTAACTTCACTAATCATCTGCTCCGGAGTAATCCCCAATTGCTGAGCCTTGAGCATAATTGGCGTGCCATGGGCATCGTCAGCACAAATAAAATAGATCTCATTACCACGCATACGTTGATAGCGTACCCATACATCAGCTTGAATGTGTTCTAGCATATGACCTAAGTGAATTGCACCATTGGCATAAGGAAGTGCACAAGTCACCAATATTTTGCGTTGAGTTGTCATGTTGATTTATTACCCTTTTTTACATAATGGCAGAAATAGTACATCAATCGTGGGATTATCGCTAGATTTATGCCATAATTTGATAAAATTTATATACTCAATTCATATTTCAAAACAGAAAATAATCATTTTTTATGAGGGTAAACCAATTTACTGTTTACCACCTTATTATTTAAGGTATTTTACGCTTTTAACGCAAGGTAATTGAAAATAAAACGAGTATAAATACTAAGGCATAAAGAGATAACCACAATGAACACTGAAGTAAAAAAAATTCTTGAAAATTTTATTCATTCAACTCTACAAAAAAATTTACTTGAACTCGATGCAATAAAAAAATGTGAAATAGTTAATCACCACTTAACTATAAATTTAACAATGCCTTTCGCTTGGCAATCTACTTTTGAAGAATTGAAAAAAATAACCACTCCAGAATTGCTTAAACTTAACAGCGTTAATGAAGTTGACTGGCATATTGAATATAAAATTGCTACTTTAAAACGTGCTAATAACCAAAATGCCATTAATAATATAAAAAACATTATCGCGATAAGCTCAGGAAAAGGCGGTGTGGGCAAATCATCAACAGCTGTCAATCTTGCGCTAGCTTTACAAAAACAAGGGGCTAAAGTGGGGATCTTAGATGCAGATATTTATGGTCCCTCGATCCCAACCATGCTAGGTACAGAAAACCAGCAACCCTTAACACCCGATAATAAACATATGACACCAATCATGGCATATGGGCTTGCTAGTAATTCCATTGGTTATTTAGTTGATCCTAATGGTGCCATGGTATGGCGTGGACCTATGGCAAGTAAAGCACTATTACAGATTTTACAAGATACGCTTTGGCCAGAACTCGACTATCTTGTCATTGATATGCCTCCAGGCACAGGGGATATCCAATTAACCCTAGCGCAAAACATTCCAGTTACTGCTGCTGTGATTATCACAACTCCTCAAGATATTGCTTTAATCGATGCAAAAAAAGGTATTACCATGTTTAATAAAGTAAACATCCCAACACTAGGAATTATTGAAAACATGAGTTATCACATTTGCGAACATTGTGGACATCATGAGGCCATCTTTGGTGAAGATGGTGCAAAACATTTAGCTGAGCAATATCAAACCAAATTGCTAGGGCAAATTCCACTTCAAAAAATGTTACGCCAAGATCTTGATACAGGAAAGCCCACTGTCATTAACCACCCTGATAGCGAATTTAGCCAACTTTATTATCAAATTGCAGGAAGTATTGCTAGTGAGTTATATTGGCAAGGTGAAGCTATTTTGCCTGATATTGCTTTTAAGACATTGTAACTTAAAAATCCAACTATTGGCTGTAAAAACAGCCAATACTAATTACATATCATTTCTATTAATTCGATAACTACTCAAATTTATTCATCATTTTGAACAATAACATTATTAACGATAATAGAAATCGGCTAATTCATCACTTAAAACAAGTTCGAGCTATTATTCAGAAGTTGTTTTAGTTCTATATTGGATCAGTTCTAAATCTATTTATCCCTAACAAGTGCAACAACTTCAATTCATTGGAAGGCATTACACTGTCAACAACGTTATTAGTTACAACACTAAGGAAACTGTTATGCAAAAAAGAGTTAATGAAATCACCATGCGCGGAGCACCTATTACTTTGTTAGGCACACAAATTAAAGTTGGCGACACAGCGCCCAATTTTATCGTGCAAGATTTAAAAATGAAGCCCATTAAATTGTCCGATTTTAAAGGTAAAATCAGAATTATTAATTCGGTTCCATCCATTGATACCTCAGTATGTAGTGCCCAAGTGCATCGCTTTAACGTCGAAGCGGCAAAATTAAAAGACGCAGTGATATTTTCAATTAGCGTCGATTTACCTTTTGCCTTAAATCGCTACTGTGCTGCTGAAGGTATTGATGCCGTTAAAGTCACCTCAGTTCATAAAGAACTCAACTTTGGTTTAAAATATGGAGTTGTTATTGAAGAGTTGCGATTACTTTCTCGAGCTGTATTTGTCATTGATAAAAACGACAAAATTGTTTATGTGGAATATGTCAAAGAAACCTCTTCTGAACCTGATTATGACAAAGTCCTAGCTGCAGCTAAAGCACTAGAATAAATCGCTATAATGAAACATCGCCCTCAAATACTAATATTGGTGGCGATTAAGTTTAAGATTTATTCTTAGCAACTATTTAATAGACAAACATATTCAGTTATAATCAAAAGTAATCTAATATTCCCTCCAAAATCTTAATCATGAATAATAGTATTAACCGATCTCGGGTTTGGTCATCAATTCTTTGTCTTGCATTTGCGGCATTTATTTTTAATACAACGGAATTTGTACCTGTCGGGCTATTACCCAATATTGCTGAAAGCTTTTCAATGGACGTAGCCCATGCTGGATTATTACTCACTATTTATGCGTGGGCTGTTTCGTTATTATCATTGCCACTCACAGTATTAACATCAAAAATGGAACGAAGGAAGCTACTTATCCTTTTATTTTGTCTATTTATAGGTAGTCATATTTTAGCTGGAGTCGCATGGAATTTTTACAGCTTAATGATAGCAAGAATTGGTATTGCTTGTGCACATGCGGTATTTTGGGCAATTACAACACCACTTGCAGTTCGGTTAGCGCCCAATGGTAAAAAAGCTAAAGCAATGGGCTTTATTGTTATTGGCGTATCGATGGCAACCATTCTAGGTATTCCAATTGGCACCATCATAGGACAACTCGTTGGCTGGCGCGTGACTTTTTTATGTATTGCTGGTATCGCTTTTTGCGTGATGATATTACTACTCCGCTTATTGCCTACTGTACCAAGCATGGATATTATCTCTATCAAAGATATTCCAATGGTATTAAAACGCCCAATACTGCTAAACATTTATTTATTAATTGCCATTATTATTGCGGGTCACTTTACTGCCTATACCTATATTACGCCATTCATGAAAAATATTGGTGGATTTAACCAAAATGTTATCGTCCTTTTATTATTAGTTGTAGGTTTTTCTGGAATGATTGGTAGCGTTATTTTTGCAAAATATGCTGAAAAGAATCCAACCGCAATTTTCATCATCCCTATGCTATTACTGATTACTTGCTTATTATCGCTTTATGTCTGTTCATTAACGCTTTATACTGCAATTATTCAATGTTTGATTTGGGGACTTTCCATTACAATTATTGGAATGGTTATGCAAAGTAAAGTAATTGATGCCGCACCCGATGCCACAGATATCGCCACTTCAGTCTATTCTGGTATTTTCAATATTGGAATAGGAGGCGGTGCTTTTATAGGTAGTAAGGTATTAATTTTACTTTCAATTGATTACATTGGTTATGTTGGTGCGTGTTTTGTCATCATCGCACTATTATTATTCTACTTTTTATCTAGAAAATTATGGAATAATAAAACGGTTATTTAAAAACTGTTATGTAAAAAATATTATATAAAAACCTTAGGGTAAGGAAACAGCATTATTTATTTTATAACACAAATAAATAATGCTGAAAATACTAACACTTATCTTATGATTTGCTTAAAGACTCTAACTGCTCCCATCTTTCAAAAACAGCTTCTAATTCAGCCTCTTTATCTGCCAAAGATTGTAAAATTGGGCTAGTAATTTCATGAGTTTGATTAAAAAAGTCACTTTGACCAATTTGTGCTTGTAAATCAGTAATCTCTAATTCTAATTGTTCTATTTTGCTTGGTAATTGTGCCAATTCTCGTTGTTCATTATAACTCAGTTTAACTTTCTTTTTAGCGGTTCGCTCACTACTTTGATTATTAGTAGCAGATAATTCTTTTTTAGGTTGCTCAAGTTTATTAACTGTCGTTACTTTAACTGGTTGTGCTTGCTGCTGTTGTTGCAGAGCATCGGCATAACCACCAGCATAAACACCAATATGGCCTTTTTCTTCAAAAAACCAACATTGAGTGACCACATTATCAACAAATTGCCGATCATGACTAACCAACAAGACAGTTCCTTGATAATCATTCACTAACTCTTCTAGCAATTCTAATGTTTCAATATCAAGATCATTGGTCGGTTCATCAAGTATTAATAAATTGCTAGGTTTTAAAAATAGTTTAGCCAGCAATAAACGATTACGCTCCCCTCCAGACAGTGCTCGTACAGGTGTTCTGGCACGTTTAGGCGGAAATAAAAAGTCCTGTAAATAACCAAGTACATGGCGTGATCGGCCATTAACCATAACCTCTTGCTTACCTTCGGCTAAATTATCCATCACCGTTTTTTCAGGATCGAGTTCGAGACGATATTGGTCAAAATAAGCAACTTCAAGCTTTGTGCCACAATGCACACTACCTAATGTTGGTGTCAAATTACCCAACATCAGTTTTAATAAAGTTGTTTTACCAATACCATTAGGACCAATCAGAGCGATCTTATCACCACGTAATACTTGTACAGAAAAATCATTAACTAGTAACTTATCCTCAATCTGATATGTCACATTTTCAAGCTCAAAAACAATTTTTCCTGAACGTAATGCTTCCTCGATTTGCATTTTAGCACTACCCATAACTTGGCGTCGCTTGCTGTATTCTTGACGCATTGCTTTTAATGCTCGCACTCGCCCTTCATTACGAGTACGACGAGCTTTAATACCTTGTCGGATCCAGACTTCTTCTTGAGCTAATTTTTTATCAAATTCAGCATTTTGTAACTCTTCAACACGCAATGCTTCTTCTTTACCAAGCAAATAATTATCATAACTCCCACTCCAATACGCAATTTTACCTCGATCCAAATCAATAATACGCGTTGCCATTTGACGAATAAACGAACGATCATGGGAAATAAACACAATACTGCCATTAAAACTTTTCAAAAAATCTTCCAACCATTTAATGGTTTGAATATCCAAATGATTGGTTGGTTCATCAAGCAATAAAACTGTTGGCTGACAAACCAACGCTTTGGCTAATGCGACTTTACGCAACCACCCACCCGATAACGAAGACAACAACGCATCACCATCAAGCGATAATGAAGAAATAACATTACGAATACGGCTATCTAATTGCCAACCATTTTGATGATCTAACTGTTCTTGCATTTTAGCTAATTTATCTAAGTTACTTTCGCATGGATCGTGCTCAACGCGATATGCTAAATCATAGTAATCTCGTAATAACTGTGCTTGTTCGTGTAATCCTTCTGCCACAAAATCAAACACGCTGCCTTGCACATCACGGGGAGGATCTTGTTGCAATCGTGAAACAATCACATTATTTTCATAAATAATTTGCCCTTCGTCTAATAGCACCTCTTTATTTAAAACTTTAAGTAAAGTCGATTTTCCTGCACCGTTACGGCCAACAAGACAAACACGCTCGTTTGGCTCAATAGACATATCGATATGATCAAGCAAGGGCGCATCACTAAATGAAAGATAAGCATTGGTAAGATTAATTAATGACATAGTTATTGATGGTTTTTATTTAGATATTAAGTAATAAGGCATTATTCTATCATAAAGTTACCAAAGGCAACTAAAGCAAATACAAAAGATAAACCAATATATAAGTGATCCTTGATCCTCGCCAAAATATTAGACAGTGCCCGCCTATATCATTTTTTCGTTTTGGTAATGTTGTTCAGGTGATACCCAACCATTGGCTGAATGACGGCGTATCCGATTATAATAGATTTCAATATATTCAAATAGTGCTTTATTAGCCTGCTTCCTCGTTTTATAGTAACAGTCATGAATAATATGGGTTTTGAGTGTATGAAAAAAACTCTCAACAACCGCATTATCAAAGCAGTTTCCTCTTCGACTCATGCTTTGCCTTAGCCCATATTGTAATAATAATTGCTTGAAATCAGCACTGCAATATTGGCTTCTTTGGTTACTATGAATGAGTACATTTTTAGGAAAGTGACGCCGAAATAAGGCTTGTTTTAATGTATTACACACTAAA
>NZ_LZHJ01000024.1:0-53232 GCF_001690815.1 Gilliamella sp. GillExp13
CGATTATTAGCCGTAAAGACAAGCAAGCATTGGTGACATTAGTTGAACGCAAAACAGGGCTAGTATTAATTGGGCGCCTCAATCAACGTACCGCCTCCGAAACGAGAGATATGATAATAAAATTGCTAACGCCGTTTAAAAAAATGATTAAAAGCATCACCTTTGATAATGGAACCGAATTTAATTATCATCATGCTATTGAGCATTATTTAAACACCATCGTGTACTTTGCGGAGCCTTATAAAAGCTGGCAAAGAGGCACAAATGAAAACACCAATGGCTTAATACGTCAGTTTATACCTAAGTCAGCGGCCATTTCAGTAGTTGACGACAAACAGATAAAGAAAATACAATATCTATTGAACACACGCCCAAGAAAACGGCATAAGTTTAAAAGCCCTGCCGATTTTTATTCTAAGGAGCTAAGAAGAATTGCACTTCATGGTGTAATCTAGGTCAGGAAAAAATAGCTTAATAAATAAAAACAATTAATTATTAATATTAAGTTGATAATACGGTTAAATTATATAAAGCAATTTCAGGTGAAACATCTTATGATGTTTTTAGAGGATTATTTCAATCATGAAGTGTGAATAGCTCAATTCTTTTTTACAAATAATTGATAAAAATTTGGATATATAATTGATTTTATTGTTTTCATTTGTGTTAATAAAGATCCTATATATCAATAAAACAGAGATCACATTAATGTTGTTTTTGGCGTACTTTTGTTTAGCATATGATATATTAAAACTCTTTATGATTTGCTTTTAGAATAACGACATAGAGCAAATTAACACTTATGACAATAAAGTAACAATAATTGCCTTGATACCACTAAAACCGATGTAAAGGCCCTTTTATAATTTCATTAATTTGCATTATAAAAATACCTTGTTAAAATAAACCCGAAGCAAATTAAAGCATTATTCAAAAACGATATAATATTATTATTTTTAATTTATAAAAATATGGCTGGTTTGTATGATTCTGGAATTTAAAAATTATAAAAATGATCTCTTAAATTAAAGTACAATAAAAGATAAATATTAAGAATGGGTTTTATGGCTAATTTTCTAAAAAAAACATTTGGGGCATTAACTCTAGGTTATTTGATACGACAATATCTATTTTGTTTAATATTTGTTGTACCGCTTTTTTGTTTAATCATGTTTAAGTTTAAAAATCCTGAAAGTATATATTTAGGTATATGTATTTTAATACAATGGGGATTATATCCATATTCTAGATTTGTTTATGAAGGTGTTGTGAATTACATAGTTGGGGATAATTTATTTATTGTACGAACAGAATTGTTCTTAATAGTAAAAATATGGACAATGGCGCTGTGTTTTGGTTTTGCTTGGTTACTTGCTCCACTAGGTTTATTATATTTATATTTTCGATCGCCTTAGTTAGATGGATTTACCTTGCTATGCATTATTAAAAATATAAGTAATATAGCAATGATAATTCTGATACTTACTTTATATTGGGCTTTCTTTTTTATCCAAGCATGACTACTCACTAAAATTAGACGTA
Organism: Gilliamella sp. GillExp13; assembly: GCF_001690815.1. Classification (NCBI taxonomy): domain Bacteria; kingdom Pseudomonadati; phylum Pseudomonadota; class Gammaproteobacteria; order Orbales; family Orbaceae; genus Gilliamella; species Gilliamella sp. GillExp13. The sequence continues at coordinate 1,543 of NZ_LZHJ01000024.1, forward strand.
CTTTTTTATAGTATTGCTGTATTAAAAGGTTATATTATGAATTGTTATAAGTTAGCAAGATAAAGCAGATTAACACTTGTAATAACCAAGTAAAAAACTACCAAACTATTACTAGCATAAAACACAATGCTACCAAGAGAGATTTATGAATCAACAAAATACCAATAATTGCCTTGATACGACTCAAACCGATGTAAAACGCTCTTTTATAATTTCAATTATGCATAAATTAGTTCCTTTTTCGATGATTTGGGTAAGTTTAGTTTTAATGTATGGCGTAATATGTATGTACACTAACACTGTTGGACAAGATGAGTTTTACCGTTTTATCTTCTTTTTACGTAGCCCTTTTGTTGTGGTGCTTAATTGTATTGCATTATTTATTAGTGTTTACCATTCAATAGTTTGGTTTAATTTAATACCCAAAGCTTTACCTTGCACAACATTTAATAAAAAATCTAACGCATTATTACTGATTGCGGGACTGTGGATGGTGATGCTAACTGTTTCGATTTTTTTATTTTTATTTGTATTGAAGTGAGTGGTATTGAATTAATGAAAAATCAACAAATTCAAGTTAAAAATACTGATGGAAAAGTCATAAAAGGATTATTTGCTTTAGGCGGTACATGGGCTGCAATTTTTTTACCAGTTGTGCTTGTCATTTTGGCATTTATTATTCCTTTTGGCGATGCAATAACACGTTCTTATATTCTTAAAATAGCCAATAAAGAAATTGGTAAAGTTTTTTTATTTTTGATGATTTCATTACCTATCTGGTGTGGATTACAACAAATTTTATCCATTTTACACGAGCGTAAAATCTATCCTAAACGTGAAAAATTACTGACGTTTGGATTAGCATTAGCATGGACATTACATGCTATTTATATATTGTTTATTCGAATGTAAGAGATATTTTTTTGAATTGTAAGAACAACGGCAAAAATACACAAAACGTTATCAATCAAATCACGTTTTGTGTATTTTATAGACTAATAATAAGTAAGTTCTCGGGTAATAGTTGCCTGCCTATCACTTTGATTACTTTTAACTTTAATTGCTGTTAGCCAATCATTTTTTTCATTAAAGGTTGAAAAATTAGTTACATAATGAGCCACTTCTTTGCCTGATGATAAATAAGTAGCTTCAATGGTTGTTAATCGATGATGACCATTATCATATTGATACGAAAAATCACTCTCATTTTTCATATTATTACTAAATTGATACAACACTTTGGTTAGCTGTTGCTCTTGATATCTAAATGTATAAATTGAAGCCCCTTTTTGTTCTTTACCTGTATAGTTACCATTCTCATCAGTTTCTTTAAGTAGCCATTGTACATTTTTATTGATAAGACAATTATTACTGTCGTATACATAAGTATCTGTTTCAAAAAAGACAAAATCGGTAGCTTTTTTAGTTTGCTGTGATACGACAATTTTGCCTTGTTCATCGGTATTAAATTGGATAATGCTGTTAGTTTTATCTTCTACATCTTCAATGATATTTTCCCAACCAGATTTATTTTTTTGTAGGTGTTCCGAGTAAATACGGGTATTTTTATCTGAATAAAGATCATAATGGCTTTGTGTGATAAGTCCGTTAGAAGCATATTCTAGTTTGTGCTTAGCTGTAGAGCTGTTAGTATCCGTTCCCAATTTGGTAGTTGAAGTCCGAATCTCTTGTTTAATATTTCTTACTGGTGAGTCAATATAATCGAGGATTTGAAAGATATAGTTATTTGCCTCAACTGTATTCTGAGTAGGATTATCACTACAGGTTATCGCCATGGCATTTATTGGAATTATTGATAAGCAAGGGGTTAATAAAAAAGGTAGTATTCGTTTTTGCATAATAAACCTGCTAAATAAATTGATATATTGACTTATTAACAATGGTTTATATTATAAACCATTGTTAAATTATTGCGTTGCATATTTATTTTCTACGCATTAACAGGGCATTTTCCCAACTGACCTCTCTATCTTTTCTCTTATCTCGCTGTAGATCTTGTTGAGATTCATCCTTATGAGTAAATTGCTCTGTTTTGTCAATTTTATCTTTATGTATCATAGTGTTACTTTTCTTTCGAGGTGGCTTATCTAAAAATGAAAGTAATGCTTTTGTATATTCATCTTCAGGAGAATAGAAGATCTTCTCACGTGAGCCTTGCTCAATAATACTACCATCTTTCATAACAACCACTTGGTGACACATAGTGTAAACCAACGCTAAATCATGGCTAATAAACAAATAACTAAGCTGATGCTTTTCTTGCAATGATTTCAGTAAATTAATAATTTGTTTTTGAATAGTATGATCCAACGATGAAGTAGGTTCGTCTAAAATCAATAATTCTGGTTGTAAAATTAACGCGCGAGCAATCGCTATTCTTTGACGCTGACCGCCAGAAAACTCAGTTGGGTAGCGATAACGCATTTCAGGATCAAGGCCAACTTCTTGCATAATATCGATTACCGCTTGTTCACGCTGAACTTTGTTTAATTTTTTATGAGTCATTAATCCTTCACTAATAATTTGCTCAACATTGAGGCGAGGATTAAGCGAAGAGAACGGATCTTGAAATACTACTTGGATACGGCTTCGAAATGGTAACAGTTTTTTACCTGTTAGATTTTGTATCGGATGGCTATCAAATAAAATATCACCTTGCGATTTAATTAGCCGTAAAATTGCTAATGCTGTAGTGCTTTTCCCCGATCCTGACTCACCTACAATACCAACCGTTTCACCTTGGTGTACAGCAAACCCAATATTGTTGATAATTTTCTTCTTTTGGCTGCTAAATAAACGTTTTTTGGTAATGACTTCAACATTAAGGTGATTAACATTAAGTAATATTCCAGGTGAATCGGGCAATGGTACAGGTTCACCTTTTGGCTCTGAATTCAATAGTGTTTGAGTATATTCATGCTGTGGACGTAAAAAGACACGCTGTTTATTATTGTATTCAATAATTTGGCCCTGTTGCATAACAGCCACTTTATCAGCAAGCTTTTTAACAATACCAAGGTTATGCGAAATAAAAAGCATACTCATATTGAGTTCTTTCTTTAACTCTTTTAGTAACTGAATAATTTGTGCCTGTACAGATACATCTAGTGCTGTTGTCGGTTCGTCAGCAATAAGTAACTTTGGATGCGTTAATATTGCCATAGCAATCATTACTCGCTGCCTTTCGCCACCAGATAGTTGATGAGGATAAGCTGATAATTTACTTTTTGGTTCCTTAATGCCTACACGATCAAGGTATTGTAAAATTTCGCCACGAGCTTGATTACGCTTCATTCCTCGATGTAACGCCAGCACTTCATAAAGTTGCTTTTCAACTGTATGTAGAGGATTTAATGACACCATCGGTTCTTGGAAGATCATGCTAATTTTATTGCCACGAACTTTACGAAGTTCTTTATCTGGCGCATGTAATAATGATTTTCCTTCAAACAAAATATCGCCAGTTGAGTATACCACTTGTTCTTTACGTAGTAGTCGTAAAATTGATAATGCGGTAATGCTTTTTCCTGAACCTGACTCCCCCACTAACGCAAGTGTTTCTTGCTCATTAATATCAAAACTAACATTACTTACTACTTGCGATAGTAAATGCGTACTTCGTTTAAATGCAACACTTAAATCCTGAACGGATAATAAAGGAGAACTCATTGATATACTCCTTTGTTTGGATCGAACGCATCTCTTACTGCTTCACCAATAAATATAAGCAATGAAAGGAGCGTTGCAATAATTAAAAATGAACTAATCCCTAGCCAAGGCGCTTGCAAATTATTTTTACCTTGTAGTAATAATCGTCCTAGTGATGGCGAATCAATCGGTAAACCAAAACCTAAAAAATCTAGCGCTGTTAGTGTTGTTATCGAGCCACAAAGTATAAAAGGTAAAAAGGTTAATGTTGCCACCATGGCATTAGGCAAGATATGACGAAACATAATTTTAGTATCACTAACTCCCATTGCTTTAGCTGCACGAATATAATCAAAATTGCGAGTACGCAAAAATTCAGTACGCACAACACCTACTAAAGCCATCCAACCAAATAATACGGTAATACCTAATAACCACCAAAAATTAAGCGGTAAAATACTGGCTAACAGAATAATAACAAATAGCTCTGGTAACCCACTCCATATTTCTATGAAACGTTGACCGATTAGATCAATTTTACCTCCATAATAGCCTTGTATAGCCCCAAAAATGACACCAATAATTGAAGTGAAAATCGTCAAGAAAATCGCAAAAAACATAGATATGCGAAAACCATATAAAATATTGGCTAATACATCGAAACCTGCATCGGTGGTGCCTAACCAATGTGATGCCGAAGGCGGCGTTGGAAACGTGTTTGATGTATCATAAATTAATGTATTGTAGCTATAACGAAATGGCGCCCATAAAATCCAGCCATTAGCTTCTATTTTATTTTGTACAGCAGGATCAAGAAAGTTGGTTTGCGTGGCTAATTGTCCACCAAATTCCGTTTCTGGATAAAAATGAAAAATCGGCGAATAGTAATTATCCTGATATTTAATAAAAATTGGTCTATCGTTAACAATAAAATCAGCAAATAAGCTAATCACAAAACAGATCATAAATAACCAAAGTGAATAATAACCACGACGATTCTGTTTAAATCGTTGCCAACGCTGTTGATTAATAGAGTAATGGGTGGTCATTAGTTGCGAGCCTCAAAGTCAATACGTGGGTCAATCATCATATAAGATAAATCAGATAATAATTTAGTAATAAGGCTGATTAATGTAAAGATATACAATGAACCAAAAATCACCGGGTAATCACGTTGTATAATTGCCTCATATCCCAATAGCCCAAGTCCATTAAGCGAAAAGATAATTTCAATCAATAATGAACCTGTAAATAAAATACCAACAAAAGCCGCAGGAAAACCCGATACAATCAGTAATGTTGCATTGCGAAAAACATGTTTATATAAAATTTTTCTTTCACTTAATCCTTTAGCACGTGCGGTTATTACATATTGTTTGCGGATTTCATCTAAAAATGAATTTTTAGTTAGCATGGTGAGGGATGCAAAACCGCCAATGACCATTGCGATAGTAGGTAAACAGATGTGCCATGCGTAGTCTTTTATTTTGCCCCAAAAATCGAGTTGATCAAAATGGTTTGATATTAGCCCACGTAGAGGAAAAATATCCCAATAACTACCACCAGCAAATAATACAATAAATAAAACTGCCAATAAAAAAGCAGGTATTGCATAACCAATAATAATTAATGTACTTGACCAAAAATCAAATGCAGAACCATCTTTCACTGCTTTGCGAATGCCTAACGGGATTGAAATGAGATAAACAATCAAAGTACTCCATAATCCCAATGAAATTGAAACAGGTAAACTTTTGGCAATTAAACCTAGTACTGATTCACTTTTAAAGAAACTATTACCAAAATCAAATAATATATATTTCTTTAGTGTTTCGATATAACGTTCAAATATCGGTTTATCAAAGCCGTACTGCTTTTCTATCATTGCGACAACTTGGGGATCAAGACCACGTGAACCTCGATAATTTGATTCATTTTTATACTGCTGCACTGACGCAGATGAGCTACCGCTCCCTGGCAATAGCCCTTGCCCTGCTTGCGGTCCGTTTTCAATCATAGCAAGCGCCTGATCAACGGGTCCACCTGGCGCAACTTGTACAATAAAAAAGTTGATAGTTAAAATCACAAACAATGTTGGAATAATCAGCAACAGTCGACGAATAAGGTAATTGATCATATTAATGTTCCCGATTTTTAGGTAGGCTAGCTGCTTTGTTTGCATCATACCACCAACTATCAACACCGATTGCATAAGTAGGTTGTATAGCTGGTTGCCCAAATTTATTCCAGTATGCATAATATGTTTTACTGTTATACCACATTGGAATCATTGGATATTCTTGCGTTAAAATCCGATCAAGCGCTCGTCCTAGCGGGACTAACTCTTCTTGATTATCCACATGTTTGGTGATTTCAGCAATAATGGCATCAATAGCCTTATTATGCAAACCCGAAGCATTCCATGATGAGTTAAGATACTCGCTGCCCCAAAGCACTAGCAAATTAGAGCTTGGGTAATTTACGGCATAATAATCACGTGCAACCATATCATAATCACGTTCACGAACACGTCGTAATTGTTGTGCTGAATCTAGCAAGGTAATATTCATGGTGATCCCTAAACGTGCTAAATTTTGTTGAAAGGGAATGGCATATTTAATATCACTACCAAGGTAACTGATCAGTTCAAATTCAAATGGTTGCTGTGTTTTAGTGTTAATCAGCTTACCGTCTTTAACTTCCCAGCCAGCTTGTTTTAGTAATTCTGCTGCCTTTAATAAATTATTACGATTAAAACCCTGACCATCACTTTTGGGCACATAATAGGCATTACCGAAAGCACGCTTTGGAATAATATCTTTATAAGCATTAAGCCATTTTAATTCTTGCTCGCTAGGTATGCCAGTTGCTGCATAAATGGTATTTTCAAAAAAGCTATAAGGTCTTTTGTAACTGTCATAATAAAAGGCATGATTTAGCCATTCAAAATCAAATGCCAAGGTAATGGCTTCACGAACTTTAATATCTTTAAATAGATCTTTTTGTAAATTAAACGCAAGCCATCTAGTGTCGGTAGCTGTTTGAACTGGTTTTTCTTGTTTAATAATATGGTTAGAATCAAAATATCTACCTTGATATTGAGTAAACCAGTTTTTAGGTTGATCTTCAGCACGCAAATCATATTCGCCTGCTTTAAAGGCTTCTAGCGAAACGTTATCATCCATATAATAATCAATACGTTTTTCGTCAAAATTATCTAAGCCTTTATTAATAGGTAAATTACGTGCCCAATAATTCGGATTACGTCGATAAACAACATATTGCCCTAATTTATATTCGCTAATGTAGTATGGACCACTACCAACTGGTGGTGTAGTTAATGGTTCAGAAAGATCATGATCTTTCCAAAAATGTTTCGGCATAACTCGCATACTACCAACGAATGAAAGGAGTTTTTCCCGATCGGAATCGGGAATATCAACACGCACATGGTGATCATCTATTGCCTTAACTGTAATGCCTTTATTATAAACACGATACTGAGGCACACCTTCGGTCATAAATTTGTGAAAGGTAAACTCAACATCATGGGCAGTTATTGGTTTCTCATCTTGAAAACGAGCGTTGGAATTAATAGTAACCTCAGCCCAACGATAACTATCAGAAAAAGTTATTGATGTCGCAATAAGTGGATAAAAACTGGTAATATCATCAGCCGTATTGGTAAAAAGCGTGTCATATAACGCCCCCGAATTTCGCTCTGGTGCTCCACGGCTAGCATAGCGATTCAAATTATCAAAAGAGCCAACTTCAGCCAGTTTAATCACTCCACCTTTAGGTGCATTAGGATTTACATAATCAACATGTTGGAAGTCAACATGATACTTTGGTTGACCTGAAAGTGAAAAGATGGTTTTGTGGTAAATTACCTCACGTTTTTCAGTAGGAATAACGATATCAATTTGTTTATCCTGAGATGATTGAACAGGAATATTAACATCGGTTTCTTCCTCAGTTTGAGGTGAAATTGTTTGCGGTAAAATTTGTTGTTCTTCATCGGCAAAAGCAGGTGCAGAACAAATGGCTATACCACTTAGGCAACTCAAGATGAATAATATTTTTATAGGTTGTTTAATTCGACTAATCATCCTAATCCCGTTCCTGCTTTTATTTAACAATAACATGTTTATATTACTTTTTATTTATTATTAACAAATTCAAATCATTTAAGACAATCATCATCGCCTAGCTAGGGTGTCTATTTTGCCAAACTTCAACTAAATGAGCAAAAACTAATTAATAAAGTTTATATAAAATGATAATGTTAGCGAAAAGCATACCGTTATTTTTAGATTAAACAAGCTATATTGAATCAATTATACATTTTATATTTTTCAATATGACTAACTATACCTACATAAATTGGAATATATAGACAGCTATCTTTTTGTTAAAAAGTTTCAGGTAACTATACGTTTCAGTATAAATATCTTGAAAATAGATAAGAAATCAAAAAATCGATTATCATTGTTTAATTGAAAAGTTGGATGTACTTACCACCCATAAAAGGAATATTACGTATTGTTAAACTCAAAAAATGAGTTATTACCGTTTTTGCTTGATGTCTGTTTTTCCAACAAGTTGAACCTGATAATAACGTACTTTTGTTAAGGATTTCATCTAAACTAGCATTACACAATTTATCGAAAGAATCGAAGTTCATCTTTTCAAGTCTTTCAATAATTTTGGCACCCACGAATTTAAGCTCCATCAACTGTTGTCGTTCTGTTTCTGAAAAGGCAATATTATTACCATTACGTTATATTAAATATGCTTTTAAAATAATGTGCTTTTGTAGCTTTTTTATGTAGGCGCCTGTTAACATTTTATAGGAATAATGCTTTGTTATTAATAGTTTTTATCGAGATAATTTCATAACAACATTTTTATGTCTTTTCTTTTTATTACAAAATCAAGATCTTTTAATTACCTTGAAGAATTGCTAATAAATCCTCCGAAGTTTTAACTGCGTGAATTCGTATTAGCGTATCTTCAGCAATCACTGCTCGAGTTAGTTGACGTAAAATATCTAAATGTTCATTGGTTTTTGCAGCAATACCAATGACAACATAAGCTATATTATTATCTTCATCCCAATTAATTCCTTCAGGATAATATATGATTTTGAATCCAGTTTGGATAACACTATCACGTTTTTCCGTTGTGCCGTGTGGAATGGCGATTCCGTTACCTAAAAAAGTCGAAATTTGTTTATCACGATCAAACATTGCTTGGGTATAGTCAGTCTTTGACTAACTTAGCTTGGATCATCTTTTCTGATACGTCTTTAATTGCTTCTTTTTTAGAATAGGATCCAGTTATGATATGAAATATCATGTACTGTCAAATTTAATGTGCTCATTTCTATTCCTTACTAAATTGAATATACCGAAATAAATCGGTATATTTCTTGATTGATTAAACTGATTTTTTGGCAACTAATTGTCGATTTTGATGAATACGTACTAAACCTAATAATATAGCGCCAACTAGTGCTCCTACGAAGATACAGCCTACCCATAAAAATGGTTTATTAACCAATGGCAGAACTAAAAATCCTCCATGTGGCGCTGGCACTTGAATTTGACATATGAATGTCAATACTGATGCAATTGCAGAAGATAACATCATAATTGGAATTACTCGCAAAGGATCCTTAGCCGCAAATGGGATTGCTCCTTCTGTAATATGTGTCGAACCTAAAACATAGTTAACAAGTCCAGCAGCACGTTCTTCTTCTGTGAAAGCTTTGCTGCGGAAAATAGTAGTAGAGAATGCAATAACAAAGGGTGGTACTATACAAGCAGCAGACACACCTGCCATGAAATAGAAATTTCCTTCACCTAACAACATAGTGCCAGTAACATACGCTGCTTTATTAACAGGACCACCAAAGTCAAACGAACACATTGCTCCAATAACAATACCGAGTAAAACAGGATTTGCAGATTGTAATGATTCAAGGAAAGATTTCATTTCATTATTAATACTTGCAATTGGACCACCAAGTAAAAACATACCTGCACCGATAACAAATACACCAATTAATGGCATAATAAAAATCGATTTAAGTCCTTCAAATGAACGAGGTAATCTATCTAACATTTTTTTGACATAAAGCATTAAATAGCCTGCTGCAAAGCCAGCTATAATTCCGCCTAAGAATCCTGCACCGGTAATGTTGGCAATTAAGCCACCAACAAAACCAGCCACCATGCCAGGTTTCCCGCTTATTGAATAGGCAATAAATCCAGTAAAGATTGGTACCATTATGCCAAATGCTTGCCCACCTATTTTCATTAACAATGCAGCAAATTCATTATATTGGGCATTATTAGGGTCGGCGGAATAGATTCCCCATAAAAATGATAAAGCAATTAGTACTCCACCTGCGACAACAAATGGTAGCATGTTTGACACACCACTCATTAGGTGTTTATAGATTTGGCGTCCAATCGATTCTTTTACTTCTACTTGGTTTGATGAAACTGTGTTATTAGTGCTATTTTGTGCGCCTTTACGAACAGGAACTGTACCTGACATAATTTTTTCGATTAGTGCTGCAGCCTTATGGATACCGTCTTTAACGAGTACTTCAATCACGGGTAAACCATTAAAGCGATCTGGATTGACATCTTTATCTACTGCAATAATAACTCCAAGTGCATTGGCAATATCAGCATCAGTAATGGCGTTATCAATACCACCTGCACCATTTGTTTCCACTTTTATGTCGACTCCAGCCTTTTGGGCCGCTGATTTTAAGGCCTCTTCAGCCATATAAGTATGCGCGATACCGGTTGGGCAGCCTGTAGCGGCTAATATTTTTTTCATAACAATCTCCTTTACTTGATTAGGGTAACTTCAAGTTGATCCATATAGATATTGATTTTATTCAGTAAACCTAATCCGTCTGATTCTGCAACGTTAGCACCTGTTGCTGATGCCTTTTTTATAGCTTTTTCAATATGTTGTTGTTCAAGTAGCCATTCACTAAGAAAGGCGGCTAGTGACGCATCACCAGCACAAGCCGAGCTAATTAATTTGATTTTTACAGCATTGCAAAACCAAATATTTGTCCCATTAGAAAAGTAAAGCCCTTTAGCGCCCATGGTTAATAAAATATTTCTCGCTCCTTGTGCATGAATATTTTCTAGTGCAGCAATGACTTGTGATTTTGTTTTCGTTTCAAAGCCAAAAATCTCTTTTACTTCATCATCATTAGGTTTAATTAATAGTGGTTTATAGGAGAGTAAATCACCTAATTTTGGGTGACTAATATCAAGGATAACTTGAATATTTTTTTGTTGCATAAATTTAAAATAGCCTCGTAATATTCAGATTCAATATTATTTGGCAAGCTACCACTGATGACTAAATAACTATTGTTAACCAGTGATTCAATAATAGTTAGCATTTCTGTTTTTTTATCATTAGGTATAAACGGACCTTTACTGACTAATTTATATTCGTTTTCATTATCATTGATAAAAACATTAATACGCGTGATATCATCAATAAAACAGGGTTTTGTCTTGACCTGTATTTTCGTTAGTTCATCAATAATATATTTACCAGAAAATCCACCAAAGAATCCTAATGCACAAGTGGGGCTATCAAATTTATGCAATACGATTGAAACATTGACTCCTTTTCCATTCGGGCTATATTCAGTATGAGAGGTTCGATTAACTGCATTAGGGGTAAGCCCTTGACAATGAATATTCATATCGATTGCAGTGTTAAGTGTTAATGTATAGATCATCATCTTGGCCTCTATAATTTGCCTGCACATCCACATGTTGTAATAATTTTTTTGACAATGTCTTTCATTGCTGCTTTTGCAGGTTTCATATAATGGCGGGGATCATTGGCATCGGGATGTTCAATAAAGTATTGTTTTAATGCATCTGAAAATGCAATTTTTAATTCTGTCGCAACATTTACTTTACAAATTCCACGCTTAATACACTCACGCACGTCTTTCTCTGGAACACCCGAAGCGCCATGTAATACGAGAGGAATATCAACCATAGAGCGAATTTCTGATAGACGATCAAAATCCAGTTTTGGCTCTGATTTATAAAGACCATGTGCTGTACCAATGGCGATAGCGAGGGAGTCAATTCCTGTTTTTTCAATAAAATCTAAAGCTTGTTTTGGATTAGTATATAAAGCATCTTTATCATTAACGATTAAATCATCTTCAACGCCACCAAGGCGACCTAATTCAGCTTCAACACTAACATCGTAGCGGTGAGCATATCAACTACTTGTTTGACAATGGCGATATTTTCTTCATATGGAAAATGGGAGCCACAATCATTACCGATCTTACTCCTGCATTAATTTTATTGATGATGTCGTTATATTCTTCGTGATGATCTAAATGAACAGCTAATGGAATGTTATGTTTTTTTGACAAAGCATTTGCTATAGCAAGTATATTTTCTGTTTCTGCATAACTGTATGTACCAGATGTACCAGCCAAAATAACGGGCGATTGTAATTCTGTTGCTGTTTCAACAACGACCTGCATAGTTTCTAAGTTATGGATATTAAAGGCAGGCACAGCATAATGTTCTTTTTGAGCCTTTTTTAGCATGTTGTTACTTGAAATAATAGTCATATAACTTCTCCTTAATAATCTAATTCACTTTGTATTATGTTAATAATTTTTGTTTTGAAAATTATTTCCATTAATTATGATTTCAAAACGAAAGTTTTGCTAGTAATAATCGCGTGAGTTAGATCACAAAAATTAACATTACTTTTAAAACGAAATAAAAAAGATTGATAAATTTTCGTTTTGATAGTTAACATGTATATGTGAAACGCTGTGGGATAAAAAATGCTAATTATTAATGGTATGATTTATAATATAAAATTCTAATCATAGTTTGATGTTGACCTAATATATGATTAATTCTATTATCACTATCCTTAATTTTTATCTATGGCGTAGGAAATAAAATTGGCTAGAGCATCTTCAGGTTTATTAAAACGACGATTACAAATTGCAGAAATTGTTCGTAAGCAAGGTGAAGTTAAAGTTGATGAATTATCTGAATTGCTTCAGGTCTCAAATGTGACTATTCGTCAAGATTTGACTTATTTAGAGCAGCAAGGATATTTAAAGCGTTCTTTTGGTGGTGCAATTTATGTTACCCCTGAAGGTGTGTTTAATCAGCTAAGTGTTAATACACCAAGTTATATACAAAGTAATAGTTGTGATATTGAATTAGTTAAAACCTGTTTAAGTTATATTAGTGATGGCGATATATTGTTTTTAAGCCATGGAAATTTGATAAGAAAGTTTATTCCGTTTTTACATTGCAAAAAATCATTAATACTTATTATGAATGACATTAGCAATGCACAATTAGCGAAAGAGTTTACCGATGCTGAAGTAGTGCTTGTTGGTGGAGCCGTACTGGAAGGGAATCTTTTGTTAGATAACAAAATGATCAATTTTATTTTGAACCAATTTTCTATATCGCATTTTGTTATCGAATTAAGTTCAATCAATACTGATAATCAATTGATTATTGAAAGTTTAGAACAGGTTAGAATTTATCAACAAATAATGAAAAAAGCAGCACATACAATTGGCATATTACCGCAACGTATTATTCATAATAATGATAATAGTATTGGAACTTTAGTTGATATTGATATGGTGATGTTATCAAGATCTGCTGTAACCGAGTATCATCAACAATTATTAGATGCTAATTTTGAGCAGCTTATTTCAAATAAATATTGTGTAACTTATCAAAACAAATTGGAGACATAATATGCGTTTTAAAATCTGCACGATAGGCGAACTGCTAGTTGAGTTTTTAGCAAAAGAACAAAATCAGCGTTTCGATCAAGCTGGGGAGTTTATCGGCCCTTTTTTTAGTGGCGCCCCTGCAATATTTGCAGATCAAGTTGCAAAATTAGGTTTTCCTGTTGTTTTTTTTAGTTGTGTAGGAAAAGATATTTTTGGAAAAATGTGCATCCATCGCCTTAAAAGTGATGGTGTCATTATTGATGGTATTACTCCACATAATAAGGCCAATACAGGTAGTGCGTTTGTTACTTATAAAGGTTCTAATGAAAGAGATTTTATTTTTAACATTCCAAATAGTGCATGTGGTTTACTTTCGTTTAACCATATTAATGAAAACTTATTAAGAGATTGTACTCATTTGCATGTAATGGGGTCATCGCTTTATTCATTTCGTGTGATTGATGCTATGAGAAAAGCATTGGATATCATCAAAAGTAAAGGTGGTACAATTTCATTTGATCCTAATCTACGCAAAGAAATGTTTGATATACCAGAAATGGAACAATCTTTCGATTATATTATGGAGTATACCGATATATTTTTACCTAGTGAAAGCGAAGTTAGCTATTTTATTAACAATAATGAAAATGAACAACAAACCATGTTTAAGTTGCTTAAAAAAGGTATTAAACATATTGTGGTAAAAGGGGGGCTAAAGGAGCTAAATATTATGGACTTGATGAACAAGGTCATTTACAAAAACTTCATGCTGATGGATACAAGGTCAACTCGATAGATCCAACTGGTGCGGGAGATTGTTTCGGAGCAACATTTGTCAGTTTAATGTTAGCAGGTTACTCTGTTGAACAAGCCTTGCAATATGCTAACGCTAGTGGTGCTTTAGCCGTATCTAAAAAGGGTCCGATGGAAGGAACTTCTACATTAGCTGAACTAAAACATTTCCTTTTTCATACTTCAATTGAATAGTTATTAAAATTAATGTGATTATCGGAATTATAGGCAAAAAAAACCCAATAACAAAAGTTATTGGGAAAACATAAGGAATAGGAAAACAATGAAATAATGCATTGTCGAGACATAGTATGTACTTTTTTTTGAAGAAAGTCTGTAAAGATATGTGAATAATTGATTAAATAGTTCGTATCTATCATGTTAAATAAACGTAAAGGATAAGTTTTTTTAGATAAATATAGGTATTTCAAAATGTTATCTATAAAAACATCTCTAATAACGAATTCAAGAATAACTTGCCATGATCAGTTACCAGCCAGTTTTGTTTATCCTCAATTAAATAGTTCTTTTCAATGGCAATCGCTATTTGTTTTTCAACTGAGTGTAAAGGTAAATAAGTCCGTTGTTCAAATTCATGTTTAGGTGTTGGTTCAAAAAGTCTAAAACGATTCATAAAAAATTCAAAAGGCAATTCCTCTTTTGGAACTGTATAATATTTATCTAAATAACGTCCCTCTAAATACCCTTTTGGGTGACGAGTTTTTATGGTGCGAATAATTTTTCCATCAGGTTGCGTTAATTTACCATGAGCGCCACATCCAATGCCTAAATAGTCTCCAAATCGCCAATAATTTAAATTATGTTGGCATTGTAATCCTTCTTTAGCATAAGCAGAGGTTTCATATTGTTGGTAACCACTTTTAGTTAATAATTGATTACCTTGTTGATAAATTTCCCAAAGTTTATCATCATCAGGTAAAACAGGTGGTTTTGAACCAAATAGCGTATTTGGCTCAATCGTTAATTGATACCAAGATAAATGCGGTGGTGCAATAGCAATGGCTTGTTTTAGGTCATATAGAGCATCATCAATACTTTGATTTGGCAAACCATGCATTAAATCTAAATTAAAACTTCTTAAATTTAATGTTTTGGCAAGTTTTCCGGCTGTGATTGCTTCTTTGGGATCGTGTACCCGTCCTAATTTAACAAGTTTATCGGTTTGAAAACTTTGCACGCCAATTGATATTCGGTTTATACCCGCTTGCTGATAGCCATTAAATCTTTCTATATCAACAGAATTTGGGTTAGCCTCAATGGTGATTTCAGCATCCTTATGTATAGGGATGATCTTATTTATATTTGATAATAATTTATCAATCAACTCGGCTGAAAATAGACTAGGTGTACCTCCACCGATAAAGATTGAATGAATTGAGCGGTTTGAACAGAAAATAGTATCGTTTTGTAGGTCTTTAAGCAAATGCTCTACATAAGATTCATAATTTGGCGTTTTTTTTATGGTATGTGAATTAAAATCGCAATAGGGACATTTTTGTACGCACCATGGCATATGAATATATAAACTTAATGGGATTTTATACATAAACGTAGTGTTACCTGAAACTTTTTGACAAAAACAATTAGAGTGTTGTTTCACTATTTATAGTGCTTTATTTTACTCCAATTCTTTAAAAAATGCTTTTGCATCTATTATGTTTTTATTATTAACTTAAGAAGTATACAATTATCAATAAGTTGTTAAATTTATTATTTAGGAGTAAATATGAGTATATATAAAGAGATTTTAGAGAGTAGCTTATCAGGTGTATCCTTAAGCCCATCAATTAAACAATCAATTTATGGTGAACTGCCAATTTTAGTTATTAATCATAGCACTTGTTGTGCTGCTGTTGCATTACAAGGTGCACACTTATTATTTTGGCAACCATCTACTGAACAAACACCAGTTGTTTGGCTGAGTAACAAAACAAATTTTAAAAAAGGTGTAGCTATTCGAGGTGGAGTGCCTGTTTGTTGGCCTTGGTTTGGTCAGTTAGGCAATCCTTCTCATGGTTTTGCACGCCTTGTCGAATGGACATTAGATTCATGTAAAGAGGACGAGCAAGGCGTTACCCTTGTTTTATCGCTCACTAATAATCCGCAGACAGAATCTTATTGTAGCAAACCTTTCTCGGTATCATTAAATCTTCATCTAGGTAAAACTTGTGAAGTTTCTTTAAGCTGCTCAGCAGACTTTGATGTAACTAGTGCTCTACATACTTATTTTGGAGTTGATAATATTGATAGTGTTGTAGTCAAAGGTTTAGGTGAAGCTTATCAAGAAAGACTTGCTGATGAAAACAAACCAGCGACTGTAGGTCAATTGACATTTAATCAAGAAGTCGATCGTATTTATACCAATGCAAGTAATCAAATCACTGTTACTGATGGCACTCGAACAATTCAATTAACCAATACTAATGTAAGTGATATTGTTACTTGGAATCCATGGATAAATAAAGCTAAATCAATGGGAGATTTTGGTGATGATGAGTATAAATCTATGGTTTGTGTCGAAGCAGGTTGTATCACAAAACCATTAAAGTTATTACCGAATAAAAAATCAACTTATGGTTTTAAAATAGAATTGATCTAAGTGTGCATATAATATTCCATATACGTAATCAATATTTTACTGATTTGTAATATGATTAATTGATTGCGTTTAGAAGGATAACACTTTATAATCTCCAACGCTTTTTAAAGCACTAGTTTGATAGCCAATTACTGGGTCGCCTGTAATTGGTTTCTATTTTAAATAATTAAGAGAAATTAATATGTTTACATTCAAAGCTGAAGTTAGAAAAGAGCATGGTAAGGGTGCGAGCCGCCGCCTGCGTCACGCTGGTAAATTCCCAGCCATTATTTATGGTGGAACTGAACCTGCAGTCTCTGTTGTGCTTGACCACAACCAAGTTTTTAATATGCAAGAAAAACCAGAATTTTATTCTGAAGTGTTAACTATTGAAGTTGACGGAAAAGCAGTTAAAGTAAAAGTGCAAGCAGTACAACGTCATGCATTTAAACCAAAATTAGTTCATATGGATTTTGTACGAGCATAATTTGCTTATTGGGAAATTACCCAATAACTTGTTTCAAACAAAAGGTCACCCAGAGGTGGCCTTTTTGTTTTAGAGTAAATAAAGGATAATGCCTATTACTATGATTTATCCTATTAATCGGGTGTACACCAACCATTCAACATAATAGAATAATTACATTATACCATCGTAGGAGAAAACCATGTCTGATATCCCAGCTTGCGATTTAGTTATTTTTGGTGCTAAAGGGGATTTGACAAGACGTAAATTATTACCGTCTTTATATCAATTAGAAAAGTACGGAAAACTACCTGAACAAACAAAGATTTTAGGCGTAGGGCGGGCTGATTGGGATCATGCCGCTTATTGTGAGGTAGCAAAAGAAGCACTAATCTCGTTTATGCCAGAACCGTTAGACGATAATATTTGGCAACGATTTAGCCAACGATTGGACTTTCATAAATTAGATGTTAATGATAGTGCTGGTTTTGAAGGATTGAAAAATAAACTTGATTTGAATCATCCAGCTATTTTCTATTTTGCAATGCACCCGGGTGCTTTTGGGACTATTTGTCAAGGTTTAGCTGCTGCAGGATTAAATCAATCGCAAAACCGCATTGTGATGGAAAAACCACTTGGAACAGATCTCAAGTCATCTCGAGAAATCAATGATTCAGTGGCTAAATTCTTTAGTGAGTCGCAAGTTTATCGTATTGATCATTACTTAGGTAAAGAATCAGTATTAAACCTATTAGCCTTACGATTTGCTAATACAGTGTTTGCGTCATTTTGGGATCGTAATTCTATTGATCATGTTGAAATTACGGTAGCTGAACAAGTAGGTATTGAAGGGCGTTGGGGATATTTTGATAAGGCAGGTCAAATGCGTGATATGGTACAAAACCATTTATTACAAATATTAACCATGATTGCCATGTCCCCACCTGCTAATCTTGAAGATGATAGCTTGCGTAATGAAAAAATAGCAGTACTTAATGCGCTTAGACCAATTAACAAATCCAATATTCGTGAAAAAGTAGTTCGAGGGCAATATACAGCAGGTTTTGTTAATGGTGTTAATGTGCCGGGCTATTTAGAAGAAGATGGCGCAAATCAAAAAAGTAATACTGAAACATTTGTTGCAATTCGAGTTGATATTGATAACTGGCGCTGGGCAGGTGTTCCTTTTTATTTACGTACAGGTAAGCGCTTACCAAGTAAATGTTCTGAAGTTGTAGTTTATTTTAAACCATTACCGCTTAATTTATTTAGTGAATTTTATCCAGAATTGCCACAAAATAAATTGACGATTCGTTTACAACCTGATGAAGGTATGGATATTGAAATCCTAAATAAAGTACCAGGGTTGGATAGTAATCATAATTTACAAACCACTAAACTTGACTTAAGTTTCAGCGAAACTTTTCACCAACAAAGTGCTGATGCTTATGAGCGTTTATTACTTGAAGTTATGCGGGGGCGTCAAGCATTATTTGTTCATCGTGATGAAGTTGAAGCTGCATGGAAATGGGTTGATTCAATTATTAGTGCATGGGAAACAGAAAAAGAACCACCAAAAACTTATCAAGCCGGAACTTGGGGACCAGTTGCATCCGTTGCCTTAATCACTAAAGATGGGCATTCATGGCACGAATTTGAATAAAGGAAAAATAACTATGTTTATGTTAAATAAATATCAAAATAGTCAATTATTGATCGAGGATTTAACCTCACATATCGTCAATGAATTAAAACAAGCCATTGTACAAAAAGGACATGCTTCAATTGCGGTTTCTGGTGGTAGAACACCTATTCCACTGTTTGTTTCACTTAGTCAACAAAATATAGCATGGAGTAGAGTTTTTATTACGTTGGTGGATGATAGATGGGTTGATGATACTGATGATGCTAGTAACGAAAAGTTAGTGAACACTTATCTATTACAAAATAATGCTAAATTGGCTAATTTTGTCGGTTTAAAAAACAGTTGTAATAATCCATTTGATGGTGCAGAAGTTACAGAAAAACTTTTAGATAAAGTTCCGATGCCATTTGATGTAGTGATTTTAGGTATGGGAGAAGATGGGCATACTGCCTCATTATTCCCAGGCGCTGCTAATTTGGCTAGCGGTTTAGATATGAAATCTGGGCGGAAAGTTGTTGGTATGACACCATTAACTGCACCACTAGATCGTATTACATTAACATTGCCAGCTATTTTAAATAGCAAAAATATTTACCTGCATTTAGTTGGTGAAAGCAAATTGCGTGTATTAGAACAAACCGAAAAAGATAATGATGTTAATCAAATGCCTATTCGTGCTGTTTTGCAGCAGGATAAAGTTAATATAACTGGGTTTTGGACCGTATCTTAAATTTTCTTCATTTTTGTTTGCCGACTTACGTCGGCAAATCCCCCCTCCTTAATTTCCTTATACCAGCAATTTATTTTCTACATAAAAAACCTAGAAGATGCTTTTAAATCATTTATAAATTAATTATTCAAATACCTATTAATTTATTAAATTTTGTGGTAAAAAGTGGGGTTAAGTGGTAAAAATGGGTGTTTTTATTAACATATTGATTTTTAATAATTAAAATTTAAATAAATTATAAAGAAAAATACTTTTATGTTTAGTGGTGCAATTTCAATTAATTTAGATAATAAAGGGCGATTAGCTATTCCTACTCGCTACCGAGAGTTTTTATCTGAAGGTATGGTTTGCACAATTGGTTTATACGACCCATGCCTGACACTTTATTCAATGTCCGAATGGAAATGTATTGAACAACAACTTGCAACATTATCAGCTATTGTTGAAACTGAACGTAGAATAAAAAGATTGTTATTGGGGTATGCAACTGAGTGCCTAATGGATAATTCTGGACGAATTTTATTGTCATCTACATTGCGTACTTATGCAAAATTAGAAAAAAATACAATGTTTGTTGGTCAATCTAATAAATTTGAAATTTGGGATGAGGCAAGTTGGTATCAACAAATTAATGATGATATTACCGCATTATCAAGCGATATTGAAAACTTATCAGATAATTTGAAAAGTTTAACTATTTAATAAGAGTAAAGATTGATGGATTATCAACATACGACGGTTTTATTAAACGAAGCTGTGAATGCATTAAATATAAAAAAAGATGGCATTTATGTTGATGGTACTTTTGGGCGAGGAGGTCATTCTCGTTTAATACTTGAACAACTTGGTACACAAGGACGATTGATTGCTATTGATCGTGATGAACGTGCAGAGCAAGCTGCGTTACAGATAACAGATCCTCGATTTACTTTTATTCGTGGTGAATTTTCTAATTTATACCGATATATTGAAGAGTTAGAATTATTGGGTGAAATTGATGGTGTCTTGTTAGATCTAGGTGTTTCATCACCACAACTTGATGATCCTGACAGGGGATTCTCTTTTATGCGTGATGGACCTCTTGATATGCGCATGAATACTAGCAAAGGTTTAACTGCAAGTGAATGGTTACTTAGCAGTGATGAAGACGATATTTCATGGGTATTAAAGACATTTGGTGAAGAGAAATTTGCCAAACGTATTGCTCGATCGATTGTCGAGCAGAATAAAATTTCGCCGATTACTCGTACCTTAGAGTTGGCTAATTTAATTGAAAAAGCTACACCAAGAAAGGATAAAAATAAGCATCCAGCTACACGTAGTTTTCAGGCTATTCGTATTTATATTAATAGTGAATTGGAAGAAGTCGAGCAAGTGCTAAATAGTTGTTTATCAGTGCTTGCCAATCAAGGAAGATTAGCGGTTATTAGCTTTCATTCTTTAGAAGATAGGATTGTAAAACAATTTATTAGTAAACAGAGTAAAGGTCCAGATTTACCAGCTCGATTACCATTAACTGAACAACAAATAAAAAAATATGGTGGTGCTAAATTAAAATCCCTTGGCAAAATTAAACCTCAAACTATTGAAATTAATAATAACCCGCGTTCCCGAAGCGCAATATTAAGGGTAGCAGAAAGGAAAAATGAATAACCAAAACAATGATTTTTTTCTAGATAAAACTTATATTGATAAAAATTTTCAAAAAAGACCGAGTAAAAGCTTGTTTGGTGTAATTATTGGGGATTTATTTAGGCATCAAAAAATTTCATTGTTATTACTTGTGATGATTATTATTTCTGCTGGTGCAGTATTAATAACAACGCAACAGATTCGTAAACAGTTATTTGAACGTGAGCAACTTTTATTAGAACAAGATGTGTTAGAAAGCGAATGGCGGAATTTAGTTATTGAAGAAAATGTACTTGCTGATCCAAAACGTGTCGAAGAGAAAGCTAGAAATCAATTAGGTATGTCTTATGTGACACAGCAAAATGAAACAGTCATTGTAATAAAGAGTAAATAATGAAACCTGCCACTAAATATAAAAAAAATAAAACTAAAAAGGTTGCAAAAACAAATAAAAATAATAGGTTAAATGGTAAAAGACAGTTTTTTACACCGAATCGTTTTTATATTATATATGGACTTATTATTTTAGCGATTATTTGTCTTATGGCTCGAATGGCATTATTGCAAATTATTGAACCAGATAAACTGATTGCTGAAGGTAATAAGCGCTCACTTCGTCACCAAGAAATTGATGCACCAAGAGCCATGATCACCGATCGTAATGGGCGTGCGTTAGCAGTAAGTGTACCGATGTTTGATGTTTGGGCAGATCCTAAAATTGTTGTGCAAAAAGGTGGTGTTAAAGCTGATGATATTAGATGGCAAGGATTAGCGCAAACGTTGAATATCCCAATGTCAACGCTAAAGCAAAAATTAAATAACCCATCAATGAGATTTGTTTATTTGTCTAAGCAAGTAACGCCAACAATATCTGACTATTTAAAAAAATTAAAGTTACCGGGGATATCGTTTGCTAAAACATCTAAACGTTATTACCCTGCGGCAGAAAATATAGCTCAATTAATTGGTTTAACAGATATTGATGCAAATGGTGCTGAGAAAGGTTCTGAAGGTATTGAAAAAAGCTTTAATAAATGGTTAATAGGCGAATCGGGGCAAAGAGTTGTAAGACGTGATCGAGTAGGTCGTGTTATTGAAGAATTAGAACGGACAGAAACAGAAACAGCATCAGATTTAATATTAAGTATAGATGAGCGTTTACAATCACTAGTTTATAGCGAACTTAGTCAAGCGGTTCAATTTAACAAAGCGGATAGTGGAACAGCTGTATTGGTTGATGTGCATACTGGTGAGATTTTAGCGATGGCAACCAGCCCATCTTATAATCCAAATAATCGCTCATCAATTGATTATAATTTATTGAGAAATAGAGCTGTTACTGATGCGTTTGAACCAGGCTCTACGGTTAAACCGCTAGTTGTAATGGCTGCCTTAGAAAAGAAAATTGCTAACTTAAATACTATTATCGATACTAGACCTTTTTATGTTAATCGTTATGAAATTAAAGATGTGTCATATCAAAAAACACTTAATTTGGCAGGTATCTTAGAAAAATCAAGTAATGTTGGCGTAAGTAAGCTAGCTTTACAAATGCAACAGGGTGATCTTGTAGAATTCTATAGTCGATTTGGATTAGGTCAACCAACAGAATTAGGTTTAGGTGGTGAAGTTAGTGGTTCAATTGCAGCCGATAGAACCAGAAAATGGGCTGATATTGAGCGAGCAACATTTGCGTTTGGATATGGATTAACTGTTACCCCATTACAGCTAGCAAGAGCTTATGCAACTATCGGTAGTTATGGAATTTACCGACCTGTATCAATTTTAAAAGTCACAGAACCTGTTAAGGGTAAACGTGTAGTTTCTGAAAAAGATGCTAAAACAGTTGTTCAATTAATGGAGGCTGTAGCTGTTACTGGTGGAGGAACTAAAGCATCGGTTCCTGGTTATAGTGTTGGAGTTAAAACAGGAACAGCGAAAAAATTATCCGGTGGACGGTATGTTAATCAATATTTAGCTTATACCGCAGGTATCGCTCCAGCAACAGCACCAAAGTATTCACTAGTTGTTGTTATTGATAATCCTAAAGCTGGCCAATATTATGGTGGTTCAGTTTCTGCACCTGTTTTCAGTCGTATTATGGGCGGTGTGCTTAGGACGATGAATGTGAAACCCGATCGCCAAGTTGATGGACAAATGATTATTTATTAGTAGGTGAAAATGCTAGCAACAAACTCGTTTAAAACATTATTGGAATTATTAGGTGGAAGATGTAATTTAAAATTAGATGATTTTCCACTTAATCATTTGCGTATAGATAGTCGCAAAGTAGGAAAAAACGATGTTTTTATCGCTATCAAAGGTCATACAGTTGATGGTCAAGCATTTATTCCACAAGCTATTTCAATGGGTGCAGTTGTTATCTTAGTAGAAGCAAGTAGAAAATCAAATGACTTAAAAATTGACTATATTAGGCATGAAAATAAATCGATAATTCCACAAATTAGTGTTTTCCAACTTTCACAACGTCTATCCCTGATTGCTAATGAGTTTTATCATTCTCCATCAAAAAAATTATCTGTTATTGGTGTGACAGGAACCAATGGGAAAACAACTGTTAGTCAGCTTATTGCCCAATGTTTAACATTATTGAATGAAAAAACAGCACTAATGGGAACTATTGGTAATGGAATTTATAATGAACTTGAGCCATCAGTTAATACAACGTTATCAGCAGTAGATGTGCAAACCTTATTAGCCGAATTTGTAGAGAAACAGGTCAAAGTTGTAACGATGGAAATTTCTTCACATGGGCTTGCTATGGACCGGGTTAAAGGACTAAATTGCGCTGCTACTGTATTTACCAATTTAAGTCGAGATCATCTTGATTATCATAAAACAATGAGTAGATATGCAAAAGCAAAATGGTCGTTATTTACCCCCGATGAAAAAGACAAACAAGTTTTAACTGCTGGTAAATCAATTATTAATTATGATGACAAATATGGTAAAAGATGGATTGAAAAACTTCCACAAGTGACGGCTGTATCATGTCAAACAAAATCATTACGTCGACTCAAGGCGTTAAATATACCTTATGTTGGTGTATCAATGATCGAATATCATGATAAAGGTGCCCAAATTCATATGGAATCAAGTTGGGGAAATGCAATTATTAGTAGCCGATTGCTAGGTGAATTTAATGTTTCTAATTTGCTATTGGCTATAGCTACACTTTTAACATTGAACTACCCATTTTTTGCTATTGTTAATATGGCTTCTTTTTTGACTCCAATCTGTGGGCGAATGGAGGTTTTACATGTAAGAAATAGCCCAATGGTTATTGTGGATTATGCGCATACTCCAGATGCGTTACAGAAAGCTTTGCAAGCTAGTCGAATTCATTGTAAAGGTTCTTTATGGGTAATTTTTGGATGTGGTGGTGATAGAGATACAGGCAAAAGACCTTTAATGGCTGAAATCGCAGAACAATTTGCTGATAAAATTGTTTTGACTAATGATAATCCACGTACTGAAGATGAAATGAAGATTATTCACGATATTCAACAAGGTTTACATCATGCCGATAATGTACACATAATTACCAATAGAGTGCAGGCTATTACACAAACATTAAAGCAGGCTGAGGCTAATGATGTCATTTTAATTGCAGGTAAAGGGCATGAGGACTATCAAATAATTGGTAATACCAAATATCACTATTCAGATCAAGAAACAGTGAAAAAAATTCTAGGAGTAGAGAATCAATCATGATTCCATTAGACATTGAGCAACTAAAAAAAATAGTTAATGGTGAATGTTATTACATTCAAGATGAAAGTGCTGTGATTGATACAATTTGCACTGATTCACGAAAAATAATAAAGCAATCGCTATTTATCGCGCTTGTTGGAAACAATTTTGATGGACATGCTTTTGCTGAACAATCTATTAAAGATGGTGCTATAGCCGTGATCGTCGATCATAAACTTGATAAGCCCATACCACAGATTGTTGTTAAGGATACTCGCTTGGCTTTAGGGGTAATCGCTAATTTTATTCGGCAGCAAAGTACAGCTAAAATTGTTGCGCTTACAGGTTCATCAGGTAAAACGTCAGTTAAAGAAATGACTGCGGCAATATTACAACACTGTGGACAGACCCTTTATACACAAGGCAATTTCAATAATGATATCGGGGTGCCATTAACGCTGTTACGCTTAACTAAACAAGACCAGTTTGCAGTTATAGAATTAGGCGCTAATCATATTGGTGAAATTGCTTATACTACAAATTTTGTTAAACCACAAAGTGCTTTAATTAATAATATTGCAGAAGCACATATAGAAGGTTTTGGATCACTTGAAGGTGTAGCAAAAGCTAAAGGCGAAATCTTTCAAGGATTGCTTGATGGTGGTATTGCTATTATTAATTTAGATAGTTGTTCTGATAAATGGTTTACTCAGTTAGTAAACAAAACAGTTTGGACTTTTTCGTTAACGAACCCTTCTGCTCAATTTTATGCTAGTAATATTCAACACGAAAAAAATACAACATTTACATTACATACACCTAAAGGTGAATGTGAGATTATGTTATCCCTAGTTGGGAAACATAATATTTCAAATGCGATCGCAGCATCAGCTTTAGCGCTTTCTGTTGGAGCAACTTTGAATCAGATCCAGCAAGGCTTGGCCTCTTTAACGCCTGTAAAAGGACGATTATTTCCAATAAAATTAAATCAAACCCAATTAATTTGGGATGATACTTATAATGCTAATGTTGGATCAATGTCAGCGGCAGTCAAAGTCTTGGCAAAACAACCAGGTTATCGTATTTTAGTCGTCGGCGATATGGGAGAGCTAGGGTCAGAAGCTGAAAAATATCATTGCCAAATAGGTGAGCTTGCTCATGATGAAAAAATTGATTGTGTAGTAAGTGTAGGCAAATTAAGTCAATTTATTAGCCAGTTTAGTGGTGTAGGCCACCATTTCAATAATAAACAAGATGCAGTGAATTATCTATTAATGCTGTTACGCCAACAACCAAGTTTAATAATGTTAGTTAAAGGTTCGCGTAGTGCAAAAATGGAAGAAGTTATCGAAAAAATTCAAATTGAACAACTCAAAATGAGTCAGGATTAAGATTATGTTGCTTTGGATATCGGAATATTTAGTTAAACATTTTACCTTTTTTAATGTTATCTCTTATTTAACGGTAAGAGCTATTTTAGGTTTATTAACTTCGTTAGCAATTTCATTATTTTTGGGGCAAAAAGTCATTGACTGGCTACAAAAATTACAGATTGGTCAAGTTATTCGTCATGATGGACCTGAGTCTCATTTAAGTAAAAAAGGAACACCAACTATGGGGGGAACGCTAATTTTAGCCTCAATTTCCTTATCGGTACTGTTATGGGCAGATTTACGCAATCCTTATGTTTGGGTAACTTTATTTGTTTTAATTGGTTATGGCATTGTTGGCTTTGCTGATGATTATTTAAAAGTAATTCGTAAAAATAGTGCTGGATTAATTGCTAGATGGAAATACTTTTGGCAATCGGTTATTGCGTTAATTGTTGCTTTTGGTCTTTATATTTATGGCAAAGATAGCACGGTAACAGTACTTGTTGTGCCATTTTTTAAAGATGTGATGCCTCAATTGGGACTATGGTTCATTTTGTTAACTTACGTAGTTATTGTAGGGGCTGGTAATGCCGTTAATTTAACAGATGGGCTTGATGGGTTAGCAATTATGCCAACTGTTTTTGTAGCCGCTGGTTTTACGCTTGTAGCCTGGGCTACAGGAAATGTCAATTTTGCTGCTTATTTGAATATTCCTTATATCAAATTCAGCGGAGAGCTGATGATTGTTTGCACTGCAATTATTGGTGCTGGACTTGGTTTTTTATGGTTTAACACATATCCAGCCATGGTTTTTATGGGAGATGTTGGATCGCTAGCGTTAGGTGGCGTGTTTGGAATTATTGCTGTTTTATTACGACAAGAATTTTTATTACTGATTATGGGCGGAATTTTTGTTATTGAAACTTTATCCGTAATTTTACAAGTAGGATCATTTAAATTACGGGGTAAAAGAGTTTTCCGTATGGCACCAATTCATCATCATTATGAATTAAAAGGCTGGCCAGAACCACGTGTTATTGTACGGTTTTGGATAATTTCATTGATGTTAGTTGTAATAGGTTTATTAACTTTAAAATTACGTTAATAAAAGATATTAGGATCAAATCATGGTTAGCTATCAAGGGAAAAATGTCGTTATTATTGGTTTAGGTGTCACAGGACTTTCTTGTGTAGACTATTTTCTTGCTCAAAATGTTATACCTAAAGTTATTGATACTCGTAAATCGCCATCAGGAATGGAACAATTAGACAAACGTGTTGCTTGCCATTTAGGGGAATTAAATGTTGAGTGGTTGCTTGATGCTGATTTAATAATAGTCAGTCCAGGAATTGCTTTATCAACACCTGAACTACAACTGGCAGCTAAAAAAGGTATTGAAATTATTGGTGATATTGAACTATTTTGCCGTGAATTAAATCAACAAAACAGTAAGCAAATTATTGCCATTACAGGTGCAAATGGTAAAACGACAGTAACGACATTAGTTGGTGAAATTATTAAGTCGGCAGGTATTAAAGTCGCTATTGGTGGTAATATTGGGCAGCCAGCATT
This sequence comes from Gilliamella sp. GillExp13, assembly GCF_001690815.1. Classification (NCBI taxonomy): domain Bacteria; kingdom Pseudomonadati; phylum Pseudomonadota; class Gammaproteobacteria; order Orbales; family Orbaceae; genus Gilliamella; species Gilliamella sp. GillExp13. The sequence goes on from NZ_LZHJ01000024.1 coordinate 29,532, forward strand.
ATCGTTATTGAATCAAGATTACGATGTATATGTTCTTGAACTGTCTAGCTTTCAGCTAGAAACAACTCAGAGTTTAAAAGCTACAGTTGCAACAATCTTAAATATTTCAGAAGATCATATGGATCGTTATCCTCTTGGATTAATGCAATATGTTGAGGCTAAGCAACGTATTTATCATAATGCCAAGTATTGTGTAATTAACCATGATGATAAGTTAACTATTCCGACTGACCGACAAAAAAACTGCGTTTCATTTGGTGTGAATAAAGGGGATTATCATTTGGATTTCCACTTTGAACACTTGATTGCACAAGAGCAGCCAGTAGTAGCGACTAAAATAATGAAACTGGCGGGATGCCATAATTATCTTAATGCGTTAGCGGCTTTAGCTATAGTTGATAAACTGAAAATTTCACGGGAATCTAGTATAGCAACAATTATTTCATTTCATGGTCTAGCACATCGTTTTGAGTTAGTGTTGGAAAAAAATGGTGTGAAGTGGATTAATGATTCCAAAGCAACCAATGTAGGTAGTACAGAAGCAGCATTAAATAGCGTAGTTTGCAAAGGGAAATTATTTTTATTATTAGGTGGGGATGGAAAATCAGCGGATTTTTCGCCATTGATCCCTTTTTTTGAAAACAGAAATCTAGAAATTTTTTGTTTTGGGCGTGATCGTTTTATCCTTGCTAAGCTAGCACCTCATATAACAACTGTAACTGAAACATTGTCAGATGCAATGCAAGTTATTGCTCAAAAAGTTGAACCAGATGATGTGGTTTTGCTTTCTCCAGCATGCGCAAGCTTAGATCAGTTTAAGAATTATATTGAACGCGGAAAACAGTTTTCACAACTTGCTGAACAATATATTCAAAGGAGTACAAAATGACACTCTTTTGGTTAAAAAAACAAGTTAACCCTCACATACCATTTGACAACCAACTACTTTGGACTGTGTTAGGTTTAATGATCTTTGGTTTGATCATGGTGACATCTTCTTCAATGGCATTTAATGAAAGCGATCCTTTCTTTTATACACAACGAGAACTTATTCAGTTAGGACTATCATTATTTTTAATGTTTATTACGTTTTATATTTCAATGCAACGTTGGCAACAGTTTGCTTCTGTTTTACTTATTATTGCTATTATTATGTTAATCGTTGTGTTAGGTATTGGCTCTTCGATTAATGGAGCATCTCGTTGGATACCTCTAGGAGTATTCAATTTTCAACCTGCAGAACTTTCAAAATTAGCGCTATTTTTATTCTTAGCTGGTTATTTATCACGTAAATCTGAAGAAGTACAAAGTGGCTTTTGGGGTTTTTTTAAACCAATGGTTGTTATGACTATACTTTCCATTTTGTTACTTAAACAACCAGATTTAGGTACTGTTATTGTTTTATTTATGGTCACTATTGGCATTTTATTTATTGCAGGTGCGCAATTGTGGCAATTTATTGCTATTTTGCTAACGGGAGTTGGCGCAGTAATTTGTTTGATTTTGTATGAGTCTTACCGCTTAACACGACTGTTAACCTTTCTTGATCCTTGGCAAGATGCTACAGGTTCAGGTTATCAATTAGTCGCCTCATTAATGGCAATTGGTAATGGAGGCGTTACTGGGCAAGGTATGGGAAATTCTGTACTGAAATTAGGTTATTTACCCGAATGTCATACTGATTTCATTTTCTCAATTATATCAGAAGAGTATGGATATATAGGTGTAGTTGCTTTATTGTCATTACTTTTCTTTCTAACATTTAAGGCACTTGCAATTGGTTATCGAGCACTGAATGAAAGTTCATTGTTCTCTGGTTATTTAGCTTGTGAAATCGGGATATGGTTTGGTTTTCAAACATTTGTAAATGTGGGTGTTACATCTGGAATGTTGCCTACTAAAGGATTAACACTACCATTTATTAGTTATGGTGGATCAAGTCTTATTGTGATGAGTATTGCAACAGCGATATTACTCCGAATTGATTTTGAATTTAGACAACAACAAGCCCAAGCAAGAATAAGGTTAATAAAATAATGAAAAAATTATTAGTTATGGCAGGAGGAACTGGGGGGCATGTTTTTCCGGGTATTGCTGTGGCGCAATATTTAATGAAGCAAGGCTGGCAGGTAAGATGGTTAGGAACTGCCGATCGAATGGAAGCACACTTAGTTCCTGAAAATGGTATTGATATTGATTTTATCGAAATATCAGGGCTACGAGGCAAAGGTGTTATGGCATTATTAAAAGCACCTTATAAAATTTTAAAAGCAGTTTTACAAGCTAGAAAAATTTTAAAAACTTATCGCCCTGATGTTGTTCTAGGTATGGGAGGATATGTTTCAGGCCCAGGGGGGATTGCAGCAAAAACACTTGGTATACCAGTTGTATTACATGAGCAAAATGGTATAGCAGGTTTAACCAACAAATATCTAGCTAAAATAGCAGCTAAAGTTTTACAAGCATTTCCTACTGCTTTTCCTAAGGCAGAAGTAGTTGGCAATCCTGTTCGTAGTGATCTTTTGACTGTGGCAAAACCTGAAGAAAGATTCAAAGATCGTGATGGGCCAATTAGAGTATTAGTCATGGGAGGCAGCCAAGGAGCTAAAGTTATTAATGATATTGTGCCTAAAGTGATAACAAAATTATCCGATAAATATGTAGTATGGCATCAAACAGGTAAAGGAATGTTGAATTCCGTAATTCAGTCATACCAAAATTGCGATATGACCAATAACAAAGTGACTGAATTTATCCAAGATGTTGCAGATGCATACAATTGGGCAGATATTGTAATTTGTCGTAGCGGAGCATTAACCGTTAGTGAAATTGAAGTAGTTGGTATTGGTGCTATTTTTATTCCGTTTATGCATAAAGATCGTCAGCAATTTTGGAATGCAAAATCACTAGCAGATATAGGTGCTGCTAATATTATCGAGCAACCTGATTTTAGTGCTGAATCGCTATCCAATTTGTTATGTAATTTGAACCGTGACAAATTAATTGAAATGGCAATTAAAGCTAAAAGTTTATCTATTGTGAATTCCACAGAAAAAGTAGCAGAAGCCCTTAATTCGGTGATAAAATAATACTTTTCTGACATAAATTTATGTAATATTTTTGTCAAAATGTTTCAGGTTAGATATATGTTTGAGTCAATGATTCATTTGAGCATTAAAAAATAACGATGATAGATATGTTCAATGATGATATGTACTGTGAACTATAAAATAATTTAGGAGTTAAATAGTGAATACAAAGGAATTAGCGAAGTTAAGAGCAATTATTCCTGAAATGAAGCGAGTTAAACATATTCACTTTGTGGGTATTGGTGGTGCTGGTATGGGAGGAATTGCTGAAGTTCTCGCTAATGAAGGATACCAAATTAGTGGATCAGATATTGCTGAAAATGCGGTTACTCAACATCTAGAAACATTAGGGGCAAAAATTGTTATTGGCCATGCGGCTGAAAATGTGATTAATTCTAGCGTTGTTGTTATATCCTCAGCTATTTCGCAAGATAACATTGAAGTAATAGCTGCTCGTTCAGCACGTATACCTGTTATTCAACGTGCTGAAATGTTAGCTGAATTAATGCGTTTTCGATATGGTATAGCAATTGCTGGTACTCATGGTAAAACTACAACTACTGCTATGGTTACCTCTATTTATGCTGAGGCGAAACTCGATCCAACTTTTGTTAATGGTGGTTTAGTTAAGGCGGCAGGAACACATGCTCAATTAGGTAGTAGCCGTTATTTTATTGCTGAGGCTGATGAAAGTGATGCTTCATTTCTTCATTTGCAACCGATGGTATCTATTGTAACAAATATAGAGCCTGACCATATGGACACTTATCAAGGTAGTGTTGATAATCTAAAACAAACATTTATTTCATTTTTACATAACCTTCCATTTTATGGTTTAGCTATTATGTGTTACGACGATCCTATTAATCGAGAATTACTACCGATTGTGGGACGTAAAATCATCACTTATGGATTTAGCGAAGAGGCTGACGTTGTCATTAAAAATTATCGTCAAGAACGAGGTGTAAGCTATTACACTGTTTGTCGCCCAGATTGCCAAGATTTGCAGATTGAGTTAAATGCACCTGGTAAACATAATGCTTTAAACTCGGCGGCTGCGATAATTGCAGCAACAGAAGATGGTATTGATGATGAATCAATTATAAATGCATTAGCTAAATTTGCTGGTACTAGTCGGCGTTTTGATTTATTAGGTATATTCCCGCATGTTGATGGTGGCGATATAATGATGGTTGATGATTATGGTCATCATCCTAGCGAGGTTAATGCAACAATTCAAGCAGCAAGAAACGGCTGGCCTGAACGAAGATTGGTTATGTTATTCCAACCACATCGATACACGCGTACTCGGGATTTATTTGACGATTTCGCACAAGTGCTTTCTCAAGTCGATGCACTTGTTATGTTAGATGTCTATTCCGCAGGAGAGCAACCTATTGCTGGTGCAGATAGCCGTTCGTTATGCCGTTCTATTCGCAATCGTGGCAAAGTTGACCCAATTTATGTTTCGGATTTAGATTTGCTACCCGAAATAATGCAAGAAGTTTTACAAAGTGGTGATTTATTAATTACACAAGGTGCAGGTAGTGTTGGTCGTATAGCACGCCAATTAGCCAAAACTCAATTATCATCAGAAGAGGTTTTATAAAATGGTAGATAAAGTTGCTGTATTGTATGGTGGTACTTCAGCTGAACGGGAAGTGTCACTTAAGTCAGGTAAGGCTGTACATGCAGGATTGTTGGCAAATGGTATCGATGCGCATCTTATTGATACTAAATATCATCCTATTACCAATTTAAAAGAAGAAGGTTATACAAAAGCTTTTATTATTTTACACGGACGTGGTGGGGAAGATGGTATTGTTCAAGCGATTTTGACTTATCAAAATATTCCTTATACAGGCAGTGATGTTTTATCATCAGCCTTAACAATGGATAAACTGAAAACTAAGTTAGTGTGGAAATCACTCAATTTACCTGTTGCTGAATATGTTATGGTTGAAAAATCACAATCAATTGATACTGATACCATAGTTAAACAGCTTGGTTTACCGTTGTTTGTTAAACCAAGTCATGAAGGATCAAGTGTGGGAATGGCTAGAGTTAATGAAGCATCTGAATTGGAAGAAGCTATTAGCGCAGCTTTCAAATATGATAGTGTAGTGATGGTTGAGTCATTTTTAGCAGGTCCAGAATTTACGGTAGCAATTGTTGGTGACGAGGTCTTACCTTCAATCCATATTAAACCCGCAACTAAATTTTATGATTATGATGCGAAATATTTATCTGATACCACTCAGTATTTTTGTCCAAGCGGTTTATCTGATGAACAAGAACAAGAAATTCGTAAATTAGCGTTAGATGCTTATAAAGCAGTAGGATGTCGAGGGTGGGGAAGAGTTGATATCATGTTTAATGCTAACCAAAAACCTTTTTTACTTGAAGTTAATACCGCTCCAGGTATGACAGATCATAGTTTGGTACCAATGGCGGCAAAAGAACATGGATGGTCATTTAATGAGCTTGTTGCTAAAATTTTGAATTTGGCAACTTTATAATTGGCCTTATTTTATGAAACAAGTTCGGCAAGCAGCGCATAGAAGGGACGATAAAAACAAAAGAAAGCTGCTTATTTTTCGTAATACAGAGCAATTAATAGGATTTTTGTTCTTTATTGCGATTATTTGTATTAGTATTTGGGTCGTTCAAAGTTTTAAAAATTGGATGGATGATCCCGAACAAATGGTATTGTCTCAATTAACATTGAGTGGAGAACATACCTATACAACTGAGGATGATCTTCGGGAAGCTATTTTAGGACTTGGGTTGCCTAATACCTATATAGGACAAGATGTTAATGATATTCAACAAGAAGTAATGCGATTTCCGTGGGTGAAGCAAACCAGTGTACGTAAACAGTGGCCAGATAGGTTAATTGTCTATGTCGAAGAATATAAACCCGTGCTTTATTGGAATGACTTATTTTTACTTGATAAAAGTGGCAATGTATTTAGCGTACCACTTGACCGTATAAGCAACTTAAAATTACCAAAATTATATGGTCCAGAGGGTAAAGCAAAATCGGCGTTAGAAACTTATTATAAATTAGAGAATCTTTCTAAAAAATTAGCTAATAATCAGTTGGCACTACATATTAAAACAGCAATAACTGATGAACGTAACGCGTGGCAATTGATGGTAAAACAGTGTGTATCAGGTTTTTGCCAAGAAAATCAGGAAATAAAATTACTATTAGGTAGTGAAAATATTGAACAAAGATATCAACAATTTATCAAGTTATTTCCGGAAATTCAGTCAAGAATGCCAGAAAATGAAAAAATAATGGTCGCTGATTTACGTTATGAGAATGGCATTTCAGTGCAAAGAGAAAAAATGGTGCAGTAAGGAATAAATTAAGGCTGAAGTATGAAAGCAACAGAAAAAAAATTGGTTGTTGGATTAGAGGTTGGTACATCCAAAGTACTTGCTCTTGTTGGTGAAGTTCTTCCCGATGGTGTTGTCAACATCATCGGTGTAGGTCATTGTCCATCAAAAGGGGTTGATAAAGGTGGTGTGAACGATCTTGAGTCTGTCGTAAAATCAATCCAAAGAGCGGTTGACCAAGCTGAATTAATGGCTGATTGTCAAATATCTTCAGTATATTTAAGCCTTTCAGGTAAACATATTCGTTGTCAAAATGAGATAGGCATGGTGCCAATAGAGGATGAAGAAGTAACCGCAGAAGATGTTGACAATGTTGTTCATACAGCAAAATCAGTCAGAATTTTAGATGAGCACCGTATTTTGCATGTCATTGCACAAGAATATTCTATCGATTTGCAAGAAGGTATTAAAAATCCTATTGGCTTATCTGGAGTAAGAATGAAAGCCAAAGTTCACTTAATTACTTGTCATAATGATATGGCTAGAAATATTGTGAAAGCAGTAGAACGTTGTGGTTTGAAAGTGGATCAACTTATTTTTTCTGGATTGGCCTCTAGCTATGCAGTTTTAACGGATGATGAAAAAGAACTTGGTGTTTGCGTAATTGATATGGGTGGCGGTACAATGGATGTAACGGTCTATACGGGAGGTGCGTTACGTCATTCAGTTGTAATCCCTTATGCTGGGAATGTTGTTACTAGCGATATCGCATATGCATTTGGCGCTCCGCCAATGGATGCTGAAAATATTAAGATTCGTTATGGATGCGCTGTAGGTTCATTAATTGGCAAAGATGAAGTTATTGATGTTCCAAGCGTAGGTGGAAGACCATCACGTTCATTGCAACGACAAACTCTTGCTGATGTAATTGAACCACGCTATTCAGAACTTCTTTCGTTGGTACAAAAAGAGTTACTTGTATTACAAGAAGAACTTAAAAAACAGAATATCAAATATCAATTAGCAGCAGGTATTGTTTTAACTGGTGGTGCAGCGCAAATAAAAGGAATGGTAGAGTGCGCTGAAAAAGTTTTTCAAAATCAAGTGCGTATTGGTCAGCCATTAAATATATCTGGATTAACCGACTATGTTCAAAAACCTTATTGTTCAACAGCTATAGGGTTATTGCATTATGGAAAACAAAGTTTATTAAATGATGATGGAAAAGATAATAATAAATCATCATTAAAAGGGATAGCTAAACGATTAACCGGATGGTTTAAAAAAGAATTTTAGCTAATATATTTCAAGAACTTCGTGGACATTGTAGATGATTATCTGTACAATGTTCGCAGATCGTAAATTTGGAGATAAGTTATGTTTGAACCTATGGTTGCAGATGATGAACCAGCAGCAGTCATTAAAGTTATTGGTGTAGGTGGTGGCGGCGGTAATGCTGTCGAGCATATGATTGCTGAACATATTGAAGGCGTTGAATTTTTTGCAGCAAATACAGATGCACAAGCTTTAAAAAGAATTAAGGTAGGTCAAACTATCCAAATCGGAACTAATGTTACTAAAGGGCTTGGTGCTGGTGCTAATCCTGAAGTCGGTAGAAATTCTGCTGAGGAAGATCGTGATGTCATTCGTAGTGCTATTGAAGGAGCCGACATGGTTTTTATCGCAGCAGGAATGGGTGGCGGCACTGGAACGGGGGCAGCCCCTGTTGTTGCGGAAATAGCAAAAGAACTAGGAATTCTAACAGTTGCAGTTGTTACTAAACCTTTTGGTTTTGAAGGTAAAAAGCGTATGGCTTTTGCTGAGCAAGGTATTTCTGAGTTGGCAAAACATGTTGACTCACTAATTACTATTCCGAATGATAAATTATTAAAAGTATTAGGTCGTGGTGTTAAATTACTTGACGCTTTTGCCGCTGCTAATGGTGTTTTAAAAGGTGCAGTACAAGGTATTGCAGAGCTTATTACTAAACCAGGCCTTATCAATGTTGACTTTGCTGATGTAAGGACAGTGATGTCTGAAATGGGATATGCTATGATGGGTTCTGGTCGAGCTAGTGGTGATAATCGAGCTGAAGAAGCCGCTGAAATGGCGATTTCTAGTCCATTGCTTGAAGACATTGATTTATCTGGAGCTCGAGGCGTATTAGTTAACGTAACATCTGGATTTGATATTGGTTTAGAAGAATTTGAAACAGTCGGTAACACAGTTAAAGCATTTGCTTCTGATAATGCTACGGTTGTTGTTGGTTCAACTTTTGATCCAGATATATCTGATGAAATTCGAGTAACAGTGGTTGCAACTGGTATTGGTATGGATAAACGTCCAGAAGTTAAAATGCCTAAACCAGTTTCACACAATGAGCTATTTAGCCGAAGCAGTCCTTTAGGACAACAAGAAGAGAAATTGGCAAAGGTTGTTAATGAACCAACAGCTTCTCCTCTTGAAGATCATAAAATTTTAGATATTCCTGCTTTCATACGGAAGCAAGCAAATTAAAGTAAAGTTGAACTTATTTGATTTTTTATTGTCAAAATCAATAGGAGCAAATAAAAAAGTAGGTGCAAAGTGAAACAAAGAACATTAAAAAAGACTATTCAAGCAACTGGTGTTGGTTTACATACCGGCAAAAAAGTTACTTTGACATTACGTCCTGCGCCTGAAAATACAGGTATAATTTACCGTCGTACTGATTTAAATCCATGTGTGGATTTTCCCGTGGATGCAAAATCTGTGCGTGATACAATGCTTTGTACTTGTTTGATAAATGAAGATAATGTTCGTATTTCTACTGTTGAGCATATTAATGCTGCATTAGCAGGGCTAGGTATTGATAATATTATTATTGAAGTTAATGCCCCTGAAATACCAATTATGGATGGTAGTGCAAGTCCATTTGTTTATTTATTGCTTGATGCTGGTATTGCTGAACAAAACGCACTTAAAAAGTTTTTGTGTGTAAAAGAAACAGTTCGAGTTGAAAATGGTGATAAATGGGCTGAAGTAAGGCCTTATAGTGGCTTTAAACTGGATTTCACTATTGATTTTCAACATCCGGCTATCGACAGTAGTTCACAACGTTATCAACTAGATTTTTCGTCTGAATCGTTTATTCGTCAAATCAGCCGTGCTAGAACATTTGGTTTTATGCGTGATATTGAAGCATTACAATCTAAAGGTTTATGCCTAGGTGGTAGTTTAGATTGTGCAATTGTTGTTGATGATTATAAAGTGCTAAATGAAGATGGTTTGCGTTTTGAAGATGAGTTTGTGCGTCACAAAATGCTTGATACTATCGGTGATTTATATATGAGCGGTCACAATATGATTGGTGAAGTTGTTTGTTATAAATCAGGTCATGCATTGAATAATCAATTATTGCAAGCATTGCTAGCAAAACAAAATGCATGGGAGTATATCACATTTACAGAAGAGCAAACTGTACCACTTGCATTGGGTACCCAACAGCTTATTCTCGCGTAAAATAATAAGTAACATTTTATATTATAGACGCTCCTGTTTTTAATAGGAGCGTTTTTATTTTATATTAAAGAGATAGTAATATGAATAACAGTCATTTTTTTGCTCATTTATCCCGATTAAAACTAATTAATCGTTGGCCTTTAATGCGTAATGTAAGAACTGAAAATGTATCAGAGCATAGTTTACAGGTTGCTTTTGTTGCACATGCCTTAGCAATAATTAAAAACAAGAAATTTAATGGAAATGTTAATCCAGAAAGAATTGCATTGCTGGCAATGTACCACGACGTTTCAGAAGTAATAACAGGCGATCTACCAACACCAACAAAGTATTACAATCCACAAATAACGGTTGAATATAAAAAGATTGAAAAAATAGCACAGCATAAACTTATCAATATGCTTCCTAAAGAATTACAAGATGATTTTAGAACATTAATTGATGATGATTTTTATGATGAAACCGAGAAAAGTATTGTAAAACAAGCTGATGCATTATGTGCTTACCTAAAAACGATTGAAGAACTCAGTGCGGGCAACAATGAGTTTAAGTTAGCAGAACAACGTTTAAAAAAGACTTTATCTGAACGTAACAGTCCTGAAATGAATTACTTTTTAGACGTTTTTGTTCCAAGCTTTAGTTTATCACTAGATGACATAACCATGTAAAATTAGTTTATTTATAAGCATCGGTATCAATAACCAAGAAATTGTTTTTGGCGTATTCATTGCTTACAGTTGATTTGCCTGAGCCGACCTGTCCGCCGAGTAAAATTACTTCAGGGTTATTTGAAGGTTTAACAAATCTCAGATATTCATTCTTGATTGCATTCTCGAAAATTCTGTCATGCTTATCTTTGGGAAGAATAAATTTATTAGCCATAAAATAAATAGTCAATCATCTTCTGAAAATACTACATCGGGAAATACTTCATTAAATTTCGGGTGAAAATTACCAGCCGCAATGGCTTTGAGTTCGTCTATATCTGCTGTACTTGGGGGGATAATTCCAACTTCATATAAATCTTGTAGAGCCTTTATATAGAGAGGGTAAGCGGCATCATAAGCGGCTTGGTCGCCTGTTTCTTTAATTGAGCTGAAGTAGTGGCAAAACTTGATTTTTCTCGTTTAACCGCCTGTTTTGCTGCGTCAATCCAGGGGTAAATGCTGGGATCTAGTGTTTTCATGATGTTTCCTTATTCATCGTTATAAATCGAGTGCGCCGAAATGGATCATAGACATAAAGAAAAAAGTCAAAATTACCATACCAATGGTGGTGGGCATACTAAAGTAGGCATGGCCTAAAAGGTAGCTACCCACTTAAACATTTTTTATTTCTATTATAGATTATTAATAAAAAATACATACTTTTTCAGAATATTAAATTCTGTGATAATAAAAAGGTTTTTACTCTAGTTATAATAAATGTATTTTATGTCAGATACAAGTTAAATGGCTTTTAAGCTCGTCAATTTCCTCTAACTAATCGAGATATTTTTTAGTGATATACGTGATAACGAAACTAATTCACGATATCACTAATTAAAAAATTACGATTATACTGAATAATAATCACTCGAACCTTTACAGGATCAACAAACTCTCACAATGGTAAAATAATTAATCTTCTTTCCCTCGGATCTTCCGAGACAATCGTTTAAACCCATGAGTAAACTTTTTAATTGGCATTGCAAAAAAAGGAACCTTAATTTTGATATCAAAGCGTTCTTTCAACTCGATTGCGTCATTGGCTTTAGTTAGCCAAATAAATCCTGAGTTCGTTAAATCGATGGCCTTGATTTTTCCTTCAGGCGTTAAGATAAAATTTCCGCCATGAATATCATTAGATACTAAATTATAACTGTGCAGTTTTTCAATACAGTTTTTAACTTGCTCGCCATACTCTTTCATTTCTTCCCACTTTAAAGAGCGCCCTTCGATAAAGTTAAAAATCATATAATGGCGTTTAGTTTTTTGATCGAAAGCAACCAAATACAGTTCATAAGCAATATCGGCATTATCAAGTGATATTTTGGCGAGTTTACGAATTAAATTGAAATAAAAGTCGCCTGTAATTTTGGCGATTAAACGACGCTCTAAACGGTGCTCAATACCGCCATCAATTTTAAAAATAAATTTTGATTCATTATGATCGATTAAATAAGTATATCGCTCTAATTTATCGCTAGGATCGAGTAATTCATGATGTCCTTCTTCTGCCAAAAATTGGTCAAAAAGTTCTAAATAATTGATTTCGTCATTTTGCACATAGGCGAACTTCATATCGCCACGTTGAACTTCAATAATTTTTGCAAAGTTATTCAAATTTTATTATCCCAGAATACATCAAAAAAATTGACTTATCTTAAACATTATCTGCGTTAAAGTAAATGAAACAGTAACGTTTAACTAGTAGTATGAATAGTATTAATTAAAAAGTGATGAATATTTGCTATGCCATTAAAATGATATTATGGTTAAATAATTGAATTTATATTATTGGTTAGTTATGTCTAATAGCGCATCCGAATGGTTTTTATATATTATTAGAACAGCAAAAAAATCACTCTATACTGGTATTACAACAAATGTGGAAAGAAGGCTTCACCAACATCAAACCAACAAAGGTGCAAAGCATCTAAAAGGGCAAAAAGATTTAACTATTGTGTACCAGATCTATATTGGTGACAGATCGATGGCGCTTAGGCTTGAGTACCGAATAAAACAGCTTTCTAAACAAAAAAAAGAGAAGTTAGTCACAAACCAGCCTAATTTAAACGAATTATTAAAACTACTCAATTAATACGCTTTATATTCACATCATTGGCATTAACTGTATTGTAGGAGCTTTAATTGCATCAATTTGCTTATTAAACTCAGTTAATTGTTGACGCCAAAAATCCTCATCAGTAATCCATGGAAAGGCGATAGGAAAAGCAGGATCTTGCCAACGCTCTAAAATCCATGCTAAATGATGAACCATTCTCATCGCTCTTAAAGGTTCGATAAGCTTTAATTGATGATGATCAAAATCACAAAACTCCTGATACATTTCAATCAATAAATCCAACTGTAAACGTTGCTGTTGACGCTCACCATGTAGTAACATCCACAAGTCTTGAATTGCAGGGCCATTACGAGAATCATCAAAATCAACAAACATTGCATTATCGCGCCATAAAATATTACCCGCATGGCAATCGGCATGTAATCGAATAGGCTGCCAATCGTTATGCCAATGCTGTTCAACAGTTTTTATTAACTGGGCTAAAATATCTTTAAGGTCAGTTTGAACTTTCTTAGAAATATAAGCGCTAGATAGCAAGATATCTTGTGGCCGATAAAGATATTCTTCTAATCCAATAGTTGAACGATGTAAAAATGTCCGCTTAGCACTAATTTGGTGGATACGGCCAAGCAACATACCCACAGATTCCATTTGCTTGATATTATCCATCTCATATTGTCGTCCTCCAACACTAGCAAACAACGTAAACAGATAACCTTGATATTCGTGTAGTGTCGTATTATTAAATGTTAATGGCGTAATAACGGGAACATCAGCATCAGCTAATTGCATAGTAAACTGATGTTCTTCAAGAATTTGCTGGCGATTCCAACGATTTGGTCGATAAAACTTAGCCACATAACGTTTATGATCTTCATCTTGAAATTGATAAACACGATTTTCATAACTATTTAACACAGTCAAACCAGAATCTATATTCAATCCTATTGAAGATAGGCTATCAATAATTAAATCTGGTGATAAAGATTGAAACGAAAATGTTGAACTATTCATTGAATGAACCTTTATTGCAAACTAAACCATTCATCTAATTTTTGTTTTAGAGCTTCAAGTCCAATACGCTTAGGTGATGAAAAAGGAGCAACAGTAATATCTCCTTGAAAAGGTAAAATGGCCTCTTTCACCATATTAACTTGTTTTTTTTGAGCGCCAGAAGCTAATTTATCAGCTTTAGTAAGCAGTAACATAATAGGAATATCAACTGAAACCGCCCACTCAATCATCTGTTGATCTAAATCTTTTAATGGATGTCTAATATCCATCAATACAACCAAACCTTTTAAACTCTGACGTTTTTGCAGATATTCACCCAATGATTTTTGCCATTTACGCTTTATAGCCTCTGGCACTTGAGCATAGCCATAACCGGGTAAATCTACTAAACGGCAATTTTCTTCAACTTCGAAAAGATTAATAAGTTGGGTTCGACCTGGCGTTTTACTCGTTCTAGCAAGTCCTTTTTGATTGGTTAATGTATTAAGTGCGCTTGATTTACCAGCGTTAGAACGGCCAGCAAAAGCAATTTCAACACCACTATCAACAGGTAGATGAGAAATATCAGGCGCACTCAAAATAAAATGAGTTTTAGCATAATTTAATGGGTGAATATTGGTCATAAATAAGTATCCTTTAAATGCAACGGCATTTAATTGACTAAAATGTCGTTACTGTATAGAAAAACTTAAGAATTGACAACTTTTTCCACAGCTTTTGCTAATCGAGTCATACCTTCTTTAATTTCATCTTCAGAAATAATTAGTGATGGGGTAAGGCGTAAAACATTAGATCCGGCATTTAAAATCATCACTTTAAATTCGGATGCTACGTTCAAAAAATCACGAGCTTTATTGTGAAATTTGGGCTGTAACTCTGCACCTAACAATAACCCTTTTCCACGATACTCTCGAAATAATTTAAATTTATCATTAATTTCCTCTAATTGCTCAATAAATACAGCACGTCGTTTTTGCACACCTTCAAGTATTTCAGGAGAATTAATAATATCAAAAGCCTCGCAACCCACAGCACAAGCTAAAGGGTTACCACCATAAGTTGTACCATGCACACCGGGATGCATAACTGAAGCAATTTCGTCTGTTGTTAACATAGCACTAATTGGAAATCCACCGCCCAGTGCTTTAGCTGAGGTCAAAATATCGGGCTTTACATTATATTGTTGATAAGTAAATAAACTGCCTGTTCGACCCATTCCACACTGCACTTCATCAAACACCAGTAACGCTTTATATTCATCACATAGCTCACGCAAATCCTGTAAAAATTCTGGTGTGGCTGAAGTTAACCCACCTTCACCTTGCACAGGCTCTAGTACAACCGCACAAGTATGATCATCCATTACGGCTTTAACTGCATCAAGATCATTAAAAGGAACATGAATAATATCAGCTGGTTTTGGACCAAAACCATCCGAATACTTAGCCTGACCACCAACAGAGACGGTAAAAAATGTACGCCCATGAAAAGATTGATAAAAAGCAATAATTTTAGTCTTATAAGGATTGTATTTATGTATTGCGTAATGACGAGCTAATTTAAACGCAGCTTCATTAGCTTCGGCACCAGAATTTGCAAAAAAAACACGTTCAGCAAACGTATTATCGATAAGTTTTTGAGCAAGATTTAAAGCCGGCTCATTAGTAAAAACATTACTTACATGCCATAACTTTTCACTTTGTTCATGTAATGCTTTAACTAATCTTGGATGACAATGCCCAAGCGCATTTACAGCGATGCCACCTGCAAAATCAATATATTCTTCACCATTTTGATCCCAAACACGACTTCCTTTACCCATTACGGGGATAAATTTTGCTGGTGCATAAATAGGTAAAATAACTTTATCAAAAAGTTCACGTGTGATTTTTGGCTGCATTGTTTAATCCTTATTTATTTTATTAACTAGTTCCTATCATTTTAATCGAACTAATTGCGGTGTAAAGTAAATAATTATTCAAATATTTTAAATTAATATTCACTAATTAAAGGTGAGTTCAATTTAAAACTAATATAATAATTTTCTTCTTATCTATAATTATTTTCAGGTATAATTAGCCACTATTCGTTGAGTGTACTTAAAAGAGATAAAAATGAGTCGTGTCGTTTATTGCCATTATTTAAAAAAAGAAGCAGAGGGATTAGATTTTCAACTTTACCCAGGAGAGCTTGGAAAACGTATTTTTAACGAAATATCCAAACAGGCATGGCAAGAATGGCTCAAAAAACAAACTATGTTAATTAACGAAAATAAATTCAATATGATGAATCTAGAACATCGAAAAAAAATTGAAGCTGAAATGATCAAATTTCTATTTGAAGGCGAAGAAGTTGTTATTGACGGATACAAACCCCAAAATTGAGATGTAAAATGAAAAAAAATAAAAAAATCATAGCGTTAATTATTACTGTAACTCTTCTAACAGGTTGTCCTAGTACGAATTCAAAAAAAGATGAAGACTATTATATTAAAGACACTAATGCTTTTAATATATTAATTAGCCAATATGCTAATAACATTGAACAAATTTGGGGGCCTAAAGAAGTCCTTATAGCAGGTCCAAAAGACTACGTTCAATATGAAGATAACCTAAAAACTCGCGTCCATATTAACTTCGTTTCAGGTGTAATTACTATTGAAACCATGACAGAATCACCAATAGAAAACCTAAAAGAAGCGATAGTTTCGACATTACTTATGTCAGAGCCAGTTGACATTATACGCCATGACAAAATCAGTCAAGACTTATCTCAAGAACCATTTTTATACAATCAGGTATTAGATCAAGATCATCAACCGATTCGTTGGAGTGGCAGAGCTAATAGTTTTGCTGATTATCTACTTACCAATAACATAAAAACCCGCTCATCAGGTTCTCATAAAATCACTTATGTTGAAATTAAACTAGTTCCTAACCACATAAATCAGCGTGCCAAAAAATTCTTACCAATCGTAACCGAAGCATCTAATCGCTACTATATTGATGAACGCTTAATTTTAGCGATTATGGAAGTTGAATCAGCATTTAACCCATATGCTGTTAGCCGTACTGATGCACTAGGACTAATGCAAGTACAGCAACACACCGCTGGACGTGATATTTTCAAATTACGAGGCAAATCAGGTGAACCAAGTCGAAAATTCTTACTTGATCCACGTAATAACGTTGATATGGGTACCGCTTACTTATCATTACTAAAAACCAAATACTTAGCTGGCATCAATAATCCAATCTCGTTAAGATATGCCGTGATTACATCTTATAATGGAGGAGTAGGAAGTGTGTTGCGTACGTTTTCTAACGATCGCAATGAAGCTATCAACATCATAAACTCAATGACACCACAGCAGGTTTATCGAAAATTAGTCACTTCTCACGTTTCGCAAGAGTCACGTAATTATCTAATAAAAGTCAATAGAATCTTAGATAATAAATAAGTTATTAAAAAATAAATATTTCCTCATCATTCATAAGTAATGATGAGGAAATATGTCATTTACCAGCTCATAAATAAATGATAAAGCAAAATGGATTTAATGGTTGTTTAAAGATTACACAACATAATCAGCCAATATCTATCTATTCAGAAGTTAACAAACAATAGCTAACTAACAAAAGGTAATAAACAAAAGTCTAAGCGATTGTAGGTAAAACACCCTAACAGTTTTTAAAAGATTATTTTCATCTTTACATTTTTTACAAAAAATTCGCCAAAAAACTAGCCAACTATTTTTTAAACGGCTATACTTTAACCGCTATAGGGAAACAAGCTTATTAAATAAGTGAATAATTATAAAAATTTAAATAAAACAAATAATTACTTGAAAGGTAAACCATAATGCATTATCATTTTAGCCACCAGACACTGGCAAACCTATGTCTTAAATTTATCAAATAATCCTATTCGACGAGTTTTTACAAAAAACTCATTTATACCTT
This sequence comes from Gilliamella sp. GillExp13, assembly GCF_001690815.1. NCBI lineage: Bacteria > Pseudomonadati > Pseudomonadota > Gammaproteobacteria > Orbales > Orbaceae > Gilliamella > Gilliamella sp. GillExp13. Next base: position 47,230 of record NZ_LZHJ01000024.1, read on the forward strand.
CCAAATTATTTCTCAAATTATTATCAAAATTGTCCCAAAAAAGCTTATTGTGTTAGGGCTGTTATTATTGTCATCTTCATGGAACTTACAGGCGAATGGCAAAAAATATCGAACAGGTAATCGTAGTGATGTAATAATGCTACCATCGCCAGTTATCAATTATGTAAGGCCGAATCTGCTATTTGGTAAAAATGGTGCAGATATGAGTGGGGTCAACTTCGCAGGTCCAGCTGATATATAGAATCCTGATAAGGGCTTCTTAGTTCAATCAATCAGTCCTGAATCATACAACCTAAATTTTCCGACCACGGGTGGGCATAACTTATATTTTGATTTACTCATAAGTGGAGTAGATATAAATGAATTGACATGGGAACCCGTTACTTTGGAGGGAATCACTGCGACAGTGACAAATGTTGTAGCTAATGATAATTGGATTCCTGATGAAGACAAGGGACAAGTTGTCGCCCGTGTTAAGCTAACAGGTCCAGAGGCAAGAAATCAATGGCTTAATCCGAATCCCAACCCAATTGCTAAGCCAGTGTTACCGCAGACGTTTGAGTTAGTGGGTAGAGATATTAAAACTAATGACGAGGTAGTAAAATATGGCTTTAAGTTAAAGCAGTGGTTTGTTAACCGAGGAGGTAAATACGATACAGCACCAGCTCAAATAACATGGTGTAGTCGTTTGGGGTATCGTCTTACGCAGTTAAGAGATTTAACCAATGCAGTCAGAACAACTAGTTTTCCTATTTCTAGTGCCACACCGTCGTCATCTGAAAATAATTACCAGCGTCTAATTGGAGCTGGATTTTTCACGGAGTGGGGCTACATGTCGCATTATGCTAATGCGGACTTCGCTTACAGCACTCACTCCCACTATGGTTATTGGACGAGCAATTCCATACCCGGTCGTCAGTTCTATGCCTACTCGGATACAGGCTACATCAATAGCAATCACATGGGGGCCACCTTCGGCTATTATGCTGTTTGCACCGCACCTTCGCCGTAGGGGGCATTGAGCAGGCAAAGCCTGCGAGCTTTTTTCTTAAAAAACAAATTCAACGTAATAAAAAACTAGCCGATGAGTGTATGATTCTATTTAAAAATAACAAGAAAAATCCCAATAAAATCAATTGTCTATTTGAACAATTTTAGAGCGAAAAACACGCTTATAGCACGGAAAGGTTAATGTAACTAATTTTTATCGCGTTCAATAGGTTGATTCTAAATAAGATTAGCTCCCCAGTAGGTATAAATTTTCCTAAAAATTTTAACTCACTATTTTTACTATAAGTAACCTATTTAATAATGAGGGATTTTTGTGGTTTTAAAGTTTTTTAATAAAAAAAACGTGATCTGCTTCAAATTTTGAGTATACTATGCGTCTCATAAAACCCTAGTTTTTTTGAGGATGTTAGTTTGAGTACCAATAAACTTGTGGATTCATATTCTCCCGCACAAATGACCCAAATTGCTGAAGACCTAGGCAATTACAAAGTAAACAAACACCCATGTAGTACGATTTTATCCGCAATGCTTGCTGGTGTTTATATTTCTATCGCTTTTGTATTTTATATTACTGTAACAACCGGAACAGCAACCGTTGCTTTTGGTTTGGCAAAATTAGTCGGCGGTATTTGTTTCTCTTTAGGACTTATGCTTGTTGTTTGTTGTGGTTCTGACTTATTTACTTCAACCGTATTGACCATTTTACCTAAAATGACCCATAAAATTGGCTGGACTAAAATGATTCGTAATTGGATTTTGGTCTATGTTGGTAACTTTATTGGTGCTATACTGTTTGTTACAGTTATTTGGTTTTCAGGCCAGTATATGGTAGCCAATGGTTTGTGGGGACTAAATATTTTACAAACCGCTGATCATAAATTACATCACACCTTTATTGAGGCAGTATGTCTTGGCTTTCTAGCTAATCTAATGGTCTGTTTGGCCGCCTGGTTGAGTTATGCTGGTCGTAGTTTACTTGATAAAATGCTAATTATGATTTTACCTGTTGCGATGTTTGTTGCCAGCGGTTTTGAGCATAGTATTGCAAATATGTTTATGATTCCTATGGGCATTGTGATTAAGAACTTTGCGTCCCCTGAGTTTTGGCAAGCAGCTGGTGTGTCGGCAGATGCATTTAAAGAGTTAACTGTATCGCATTTTGTATTTAAAAATTTAATTCCAGTTACAATTGGGAATATTTTAGGTGGTTTAGCTGTAGCACTACCTTATTGGGCTTTATATTTACGTAAGCCACATTGATTTTATAATATTTACCCTCATATGTAATGGGGTAAATAGTTATTTTTGTAAACCTGAGGTGAAAATTATGAGTAATTTAAACGAAGTACAAGCAGCAGCTTGGAAAGGATTTAAAGATGGTGATTGGCAAAATAATGTTAATGTCCGCGATTTTATTCAAAAAAACTACACGCCATATGAGGGCGATGAGTCTTTCTTAGCTGGCGCAACTGAAGCCACAACTAAGTTATGGGATAAAGTAATGGAAGGCATTAAAATTGAAAATGCTACCCATGCCCCTGTGGATTTTGATACAAGTGTTATTTCGACAATTACTGCTCATGATGCAGGTTATATTGAAAAAGATTTAGAAAAAATTGTTGGCTTACAAACTGAAAAACCATTAAAACGTGCAATTATTCCGTTTGGTGGTATCAAAATGATCGAGAATTCTTGTAAAGCTTATAACAGAACGCTTGATCCTTTAGTCAAAAAAATCTTTACTGAATATCGTAAAACTCATAACCAAGGTGTTTTCGATATTTATACTCCAGATATTCTTCGTTGTCGTAAATCAGGTGTTATTACTGGTCTTCCTGATGCTTATGGCCGTGGTCGTATTATTGGTGACTACCGTCGTGTTGCGCTCTACGGTATCGACTACTTAATGCAAGATAAATTTGCACAATTTAATTCACTACAAGCTGATTTCGAAAACGGTGTTGATCTTCCAATGATTATGCAACGTCGTGAAGAAATTGCTGAACAGCATCGTGCACTTGGCCAAATTAAAGAAATGGCAGCTAAATACGGCTTCGATATTTCTGCCCCAGCAAAAACTGCACAAGAAGCAGTTCAATGGACATACTTTGGTTATTTAGCTGCGGTTAAATCACAAAATGGTGCTGCAATGTCATTAGGTCGGACTTCGACTTTCTTTGATATTTACTTCCAACGCGATCTTGAAGCTGGTTTAATTACAGAAAAAGACGCTCAAGAAATTGTTGACCATTTTGTTATGAAGTTACGTATGGTTCGTTTCTTACGTACGCCAGAATATGATGAATTATTCTCTGGTGACCCAATTTGGGCAACTGAATCTATAGCTGGTATGGGTGTTGACGGTCGTACATTAGTTACTAAGACTTCTTTCCGTTTCTTAAATACTTTATATACAATGGGTCCATCTCCAGAACCTAACATGACAATCCTTTGGTCTGAAAAATTACCAAGTGGATTTAAAGAGTTCGCATCAAAAGTATCTATCGATACATCATCATTACAATATGAAAATGATGATTTAATGCGTCCTGACTTTAATAATGATGACTATGCTATTGCATGTTGTGTAAGCCCAATGATTGTTGGTAAACAAATGCAATTCTTTGGTGCGCGTGCAAACCTTGCTAAAACTCTACTATACGCAATCAACGGCGGTGTGGATGAAAAATTAAAAATGCAAGTTGGTCCTAAAGAGACTCCAATCACTGATGAATATTTAGATTTTGATACAGTATTTGCTCGTTTAGACCACTTTATGGATTGGTTAGCAAAACAATACGTAACTGCATTAAATGCTATTCACTATATGCACGATAAATACAGCTATGAAGCATCATTAATGGCGCTTCATGATCGTGATGTTATTCGTACTATGGCATGTGGTATTGCTGGTCTTTCAGTTGCAGCAGACTCACTTTCTGCGATTAAGTATGCAAAAGTAAAAGCAATTCGTGATGAAGATGGTTTAGCTACTGACTTTGAAATTGAAGGTGAATATCCACAATTTGGTAATAACGATCCACGAGTTGATGATATCGCTGTTGATTTAGTTGAGCGTTTTATGAAGAAAATTCAAAAACTTAAAACTTATCGTAATGCAACTCCTACACAATCTGTATTAACCATTACATCAAATGTTGTTTATGGTAAGAAAACAGGTAATACTCCAGACGGACGTCGTGCTGGTGCGCCATTTGGACCAGGTGCTAACCCAATGCACGGTCGTGACCAAAAAGGTGCGGTAGCTTCATTAACATCTGTTGCTAAACTTCCATTTGCTTATGCTAAAGATGGTATTTCTTATACTTTCTCTATCGTTCCAAATGCATTAGGTAAAGATGATGATGTGCGTAAACGCAACTTAGCTGGTTTAATGGATGGTTATTTCCATCACGAAGCTACAGTAGAAGGAGGTCAACATCTAAATGTTAATGTATTAAATCGTGATACATTATTAGATGCGATGGAACATCCTGAAAAATATCCACAATTAACTATTCGTGTTTCTGGATATGCAGTGCGTTTCAACTCATTAACTAAAGAACAACAAAATGACGTAATTAATCGTACATTTACGCAAAAAATTTAGTTTAGTTAATTGTTAGATTAATTGAAATAGCGTCCTTAAGGGCGCTATTTTTTTATCAGCACGAACACTATTTTGCCAACTTTAATTAAATATTAATACGATGATAATAATTTAATATTGTTGATATTTATCCAGTATAATTAATCGAAATATAATTCATGGCGATTAATACTATTGGTTTAAGTTTGACGATAGTGGAGTTAAAATTATTAAAAAGTCATATGAGCAATGATTCGAGATTATCTATGGAACAACAAAATATTATTATGACAACTAAGCCGCCTATTAAAGGTCGTATCCACTCTTTTGAATCCTTTGGTACTGTTGATGGTCCAGGGATTCGTTTTATTGTTTTTTTTCAAGGTTGCCTAATGCGTTGCTTGTATTGCCATAATCGTGATACATGGGATTTAAAAGCTGGTCGAGAGGTCACCGTTGATGAGCTGATGAAAGAGATTGTTTCTTACAAAAGTTTTATTATGCCTAATGGTGGTGGTGTGACAGCTTCGGGCGGTGAGGCTACGTTACAAGCTGAGTTTGTTACTCAATGGTTTAGAGCTTGTCATCAAGAAGGTATTAGTACTTGTTTAGATACTAATGGTTATGCAAGGCAACTCGACCATGTTGTTGATGAACTTTTAGAGGTAACAGATTTGGTCATGCTTGATTTAAAGCAAGTTAATGATGAAATTCATCAAAAATTAGTTGGAGTGCCAAATAAACGAGTTCTTGAATTTGCTAAATATTTGCAAAAAATTAATAAGCGAACTTGGATACGTTATGTTGTTGTTCCTGGATGGACTGATGATGATAATTCAGCACATCTGCTTGGTAAATTTATTGAGGGGATGGATAATATTGAGCGTGTAGAATTACTTGCTTATCATAAACTAGGTGCTTATAAATGGGATACGATTGGTGATAAATATAAGTTGGAAGGCGTTGAGGCTCCACCAAGAGAAACCCTTGATAGGATCCAAGGTATTTTAGAAAGCTATGGTCATTATGTTACATTTAGTAAATAGTTGATAGATTGTTTGATAAGAGGCGCATTCAATTGTGCCTCTTTTGTATCTATTGTAATCTTTTTCGTTTTATTGCACGTATAACAAAAATCCCACCCTCAAAAGCTAGAATGCAAACAGATAACCAAATAAATCCATATGATACAATATGTTCTGATGAAACTTTCTCATGCAAAAACAGTATAGAAATAACTGTTAGTAGTACTGGCTCTACATATCCTAATAAACCAAATGTAACTCTCCCCTAAAATAGTACAGCAAAAAAGTAGAAAATTCTCTATGATAAAAGTAAAAGGGGATTTAATGATGAAAAAAATGACTGAACATCAAATCGTCGCTATTTTAAAAGAAGCTGAA
>NZ_LZHJ01000025.1:0-4244 GCF_001690815.1 Gilliamella sp. GillExp13
AACTTGGCGCCATACCGAAGACTCTATTGGCTTACCATTACCGCTGTTTTTTCGCCTTTTCCTAGCTAGGGTTACCGCATCATGTGCTTGATAGGCTTGATTAGGTTTTGAGTTTCTTTTTATCTCACGACTTATTGTCGAAGGGTGTCTATTGAGTAGCTGGGCTATCTCTTTTTTATTCTTTCCGGCTTGTAATAATACGAAAATTTGGTATCTTTCCTTCCTAGAAAGGTGATTATAATACATAGCAATCTCCAAACTGTGGTGGTGCGAAGGTGCTAGTATAAATCACCTTCTACTTTCTTCACTCCACCGTGTTTAAAATTGCACTTCATGTTTGAATCCAGGGTATTAAAACAAGCCAATTTTGTTGTTACCATTCTCCCATTAACCAAAAAAACTATTCAACTATTCACAAAAGAAAAATTAGCTTTAATGAGACCTTCGGCAATACTTATTAATGATGCCTGTGAAAAATTGTTGATCAACAAGCGCCGCTTGAAGTACTAAAAATAAAACGAGCAAAGCCACAGGACTTGATGCATTTGAAATTGAGCCACTACCTACCAAATCCCCTTTTACGACAAATATTTATAATGTTTTATTATCACCTCAAGTCAGCTCTGCAATGGCTGAAATGTAATATGTGAAGGAAAAAATGTGCTGTTGATAATATCACGCAGCATTAAAAGATGAAAAATTTGCCGATAACTAGACCAACCTTGAAGCTAGCTAACTTGTATTCCATTTTGAATTCACCTATAATGCCTTAATATTGTTTTTAGTTACAACTCACAATTGGGGCTGATTCTGGATTCGACGGGATTTGCGAAACCCAAGGTGCATGCCGAGGTGCGGTAGGCCTCGTAAATAAACCGCAAAAAAATAGTCGCAAACGACGAAAACTACGCACTAGCAGCTTAATAACCTGTATAGAGCCTTCTCTCCCTAGCCTCCGCTCGTAGGACGGGGATAAAGAGGAGTCAAACCCAAACGAGATCGTGTGGAAGCCTTGCTTGGGGTGAAGCATTAAACCTAATCAAGCTAGTCTATCAGTAGCGTGTTTGTTCGCAGCGGGTAGATGAAAATCAAAAACAAACTACGCATGTAGTACCGAGGATGTAGAGATTTCGGACGCGGGTTCAACTCCCGCCAGCTCCACCATCATACTGTTCATTAAAATTCACCAACCATCATTAATTCACTATAATTCAAATGTTTTATAGCGTTTTCATGTCAATAAGTATTATGTTAATTCAGTGACAATCAATAGTTTTAGTTATATAATTAGTTATACGCTAAAAACACAACATCACGTATAACTATAAATATATAACTATGGCACGTATAACTACCCCACTCACAGATACTAAAATCAGGACTGCCAAGTCGTTAGAAAAAGATTACACTTTATCTGATGGGAATGGTTTGTATTTACTCGTTAAGTCAATAGGTACAAAGATTTGGCGTTTTAATTATTACCGTCCCACATCTAAAGTAAGAGCTCTTGTGAGTTTTGGATCATACCCTGAGATTAGTTTAGCTGATGCTAGACTAAAAAGAGATGAAGCAAGACAACTACTTGCCAAAGGAATAGATCCTCAACAATATAAAAAAGATCAACTAAAACAACTTAGAGATGAGCAGAATAATACTTTTGAAAAGGTTGCTACTGATTGGTTTAAATTAAAATCTTCATCTAATTTAAAAGCTGATACATTAAAAGATATTTGGCGTTCTTTAGAATTACATGTACTACCTTATATAGGTAGTATTGCTATCACTGAAATTAAAGCAAGAGACTTTATAAATGCTCTTGAACCAATTAAACAACAAGGAAAGCTAGAATCTATTCGACGAATATGCCAACGAATTAATGAGGTTATGTATTATGCGGTTAATGTTGGTTTGATAGATGCTAATCCAGCATCCAAAATCACAGCGGCATTTGCTAATCCTGTGGTAAAAAATATGCCAGCACTACTACCTGAACAATTACCTGAATTGTTAAGTGCATTGAGTACCGCAAATATAGAAAAGCAAACTCGATGCTTATTATTTTGGCAACTTTATACAATGACAAGACCAACGGAAGCAACAGGAACAAAATGGTGTGAAATTGATCTCAACAATAATTGTTGGATTATACCAGCTGAAAGAATGAAAATGGGGCGAGAACATATAATTCCTTTATCCTCTCAAGCAATTGATATTTTGCAAATCATGAAACCCATTAGTGGGCATCGCGAATATGTTTTCCCTAGTATGAAATCACCTCATAATAAACCAATGAACAGTCAGACTGTTAATGCTGTAATTAAACGGATAGGTTTTGCTGGTCGATTAGTTGCTCATGGATTCCGTTCTATTGCATCTACAGCACTTAATGAGAATGGTTTTCCTCCTGATGTAATAGAAGCGGCTCTTGCTCATGTTGATAAAAATGAGGTTCGCCGAGCTTATAATCGAGCCATTTACCTTGAACAAAGAATTGAAATGATGCAATGGTGGGGAAATTTTATCGAGAAGGCTAGATTGACTAATAAACAATCAACAATACTGGTCAATTTATAATATTTTATATGTGTTAATCAAATCAAACTGTATTATATAAAATAAGAGAATCAAAATGGATTATAATCAATTTTTTAATTCTATTAATGTTTTTATTGAGGCTCCAATATTTAAATATATAGAGATAGTGATTGTTATATTATTGGTTATTTATTTATCTTTAAAATGGAAAATAGTTATTTTTTTAAAAGATCGATTATGGGGGATCTTATTAGGGAAAAAAAATTCTGAATTTTTTAATGAGCAATGGAAAGAATTTCATAATAATAACATAGATATTGCTCACTTTAATGCTTTATATCATGTTTCTGCCAATACTGAACGACAGATCGAAAAATATCTAAAATGGCTGAAAAGAAATGGAATATCAGCTATCCAAGTGATTAAAATTAAAAGTCTTTTTGACATAAACAAACTATCATTTAAAAAGATTAGGTCTGGGAAATTATCAGCTTTAATTATTGGTGATTTGGCTTTATTTTTTATAGCTCTTTTTTGTTTAAATTTTGTTGTTACTTCTGCTGCATTGATAAAAGTTGGAGAAAATAGCCCCTGGTTTTGGGTGTCAGATAGCTACGCAAGGAGTTCACAAATTTCTTTGATTCCGTTTACTAATACTAACTGGGACTTAACCCCATCTATGTGTAATACAAAAGAATTTAATGCAGAAAAGTGGTCAACGGAAATGAATTTACCCAAGACTTTGGCGAGAAATATTTGTGAGCATTTTGCTAATAAAGAATCAAAAGACAAAATATCGAATATAGTTAAGGAACAAAAGATATTTTTCGGTTTTAACTGTGTATTAATTCTTGTGTATTTTTTATATATTTTTACTTTTTTATCTCAAGTTTTTTATGTTAGAGATTTAAGGTTACAAATAAAGAGGCATAGAACAAAAAAATGGAGTAAATAATCAAATTCATCTTAGTGCTGAGCTATCAAGGTGATTTAAAAAATCACCTTACTATTTTAGTCTTAAAAACTATAACGAACCCCAGCCATTAAATCAGTTGTACTTAGTTTTAACTCTGATTTAGCGTTATTATCAGTAGTGTTGACGCTTATTTTACCGCCATTAGTATAACGTGCAATAACGTCGGCCGACCAATTGTCTGTAATTTTATATGCAGCCCCCAAACCTGCTGCATAAGCAAAACGAGTTTTGTTTTTAGAATCTCCTAGATTCCACCATGAAGTGCAATTTGTCTTAACTCCTTCGAATAAAAGGAGGTAGGGCTTTTAAACTTATGCCATTTTCTTGGGCAAGAGTTTAATAGATATTGAATTTTCTTTATCTGTTCGTCGTCAACTAATGAAATGGCCGCTGGCTTAGGTATAAACTGACGTATTAAGCCATTGGTGTTTTCATTTGAGCCTCTTTGCCAGCTTTTATAAGGCTCCGCAAAGTACACGGTAGTATTTAAATAATGCTCAATAGCATGATGATAATTAAATTCGGTTCCATTATCAAATGGTGATGCTTTTAACCATTTTTTTAAACGGCGTTAGCAATTTTATTATCATATCTCTCGTTTCGGAGGCGGTACGTTGATTGAGGCGCCCAATTAATACTAGCCCTGTTTTGCGTTCAACTAATGTCACCAATGCTTGCTTGTCTTTACGGCTAATAATCGTATCTCCCTCCCAATGTCCTCGCGTTTTCCGGC
>NZ_LZHJ01000026.1:0-370 GCF_001690815.1 Gilliamella sp. GillExp13
ATAATCAATGGCTATATCATGTGATTTAGCCCAGTTTATAAAGGTTTTTCCTGTAAATTCTGGCCCATTATCGACCCGTATTTTTAATGGATATCCATGATATTCGGCCAGTTTATCTAAGTAACGGGTAATCCTTCCTGCTGGTAAGCTGACTGCAATATCAATACCTAACGCCTCACGATTAACGTCATCGATGACATTGAATGTCCTAAAGCGACGTTGATTACGGCTACTATCACTCATAAAATCCATTGACCAACATTCACCTTGTTTATTAGGCACAAATAGCTTTTCCGGGCATCGTGGAGGAATGCGTTTTTTTCGTTTTACTCTGAGATTAAGCTTTAATTCACAATACACCCGATAAACA
>NZ_LZHJ01000027.1:0-393 GCF_001690815.1 Gilliamella sp. GillExp13
GGTGAAATTTTTAATACTAATTATCGTGCTTATGGTACAAGGCGTCTGCAAGCAGAGCTGAGAAAGCAAGGCATAACCGTATCTCGACGCCGAATAGGTCGAATCATGGCGAAAAATGGCTGGGTTTCGAAATACACCTGTAAAAAATATTGTATTCATACAGAAAAAAGCAATGAATCGCCGGTGGGGAATGAACTGAATCGAGAATTTAATATAGGTCAACCACGAAAGATATTGGTGACCGATTTAACCTATGTAAGGGTTAAACAACGTTGGCACTACCTTTGTGTAATTGTTGATATCAGTAATCGAGAAATAGTGGGGCGAAGTGCTGGCAGGCATAAAACAGCGGCACTGGTCATGCAAGCTATGAGTCAAATTCCAATGAACTTA